>CAZDYS010000749.1:0-2144 GCA_964509445.1 uncultured Planctomycetaceae bacterium | reverse complement strand
TCGCCGAATCCACCGATTCGCCTGCGTTTCCAGTCACCACACCGAAGCGGACGTCCGCGCCCCGGCATCCGAGGCACTTCCTCATCGGGCTGCCAGGGGCGGCAGAGGGTAGCACCGGGTGGCGGAGGCCGGCGGCGGTCGGATCGCTTTCTACGAGGATCTCGGACTCCGTTATGCTCTCCCCACGTTTCCCGGTTCGAGAGAGGAGGAACCATGGAGTTGCGAGGTGTCTGCGCTGCTTGCCACAAGCGCTATAAAGTGCCGCACGCTCGGAAGGAGTGGCGCTGCAAGGTCTGCGAGGAGCCACTGGAGATCGTCGAGGTGGAGGAGGCTCTCGCCTGTCCCGCCTGCGGCGCTTCCGTCGGCGCCGAGGACAAGTACTGCGAGGCGTGCGGTGAAGACCTGACCCGGGCCTCGGGCGGCGAGACCCGGCCGGGGGAGCGAGCGCGGCGGTCCTCGGGCGAACGTCGCTCGGCGTCGGCCGAGATGCGAGCCGCGGAAAAGCGCGTGCGGTGGATCCGGTGGGTGTTGGGGTTCAACATCTTCACCACGGGGCTTCTGCTGCTCCTTCTCATCAGCGCGGCGGGCTGGAGCCCGATCCTGCTCCTGGTCGGGACCGTGCTGGCGCTCAACTTCTACGGCCTCGTCCAGCTCCGGCGCCGGCCGTTCCCGGTCTGTCTGACGCTCGCGCTGCTGTCGACCGTCACCACGCTCCTCGATCTCTTCTTCGGGGCTGGAACCGGCGGGGGCGTGCTGGGGACGGTCTTCTACTGGGTGGCGACCTACCACGCTGCGCGCTGGACGGCGCTCGCGCGCGAGTTCCCGGACCTCTACGGCGCCAGGAAGTTGCGAGGAGAACACCTGCGCACGGCCAAGGGCGGGAAGAGCGCCCTCGCCGGCAGGCATCGCGGTCGCGGACGAGCCCCGCGGGACTGGACCGCGATCGGAATCAGTGCCGGTGCGGTCGCGGTCGTCCTCGTCGTCGGGTTCCTGATGCTGAAGGAACCGGCACCGGACGATCCCGGGCCTACTCTCGAACGCGTACGCATCGCCTGGAACAACGGATACGAGGCGGAGCTCGCCGGTTTCTGGCCGGCGGAGAGTCAGGAGAAGCGCGAGAGGACCTTCCGCTCGATCCGGAAGCGCTACGAATGGTCCGAGCGCTTTCCCCAGGCAGAGATCCTGCGAGCGGACGAGCAGCAGGGTGAGCATCTCTCTGCCACGCTCGTCACGGAGGGAGGCGACGTGACGATGCGCTTCACCTGGAACGGAGATCGCTGGGAGATGACACGGCTGGGGCTGACCCAGGTGTCGGACTGGCGTCCCTGAATCGCGTGCGTTGCAAGGGCTGTCGGCGGGCCGTGAGCCCCGAATCGGTGTTCTGCCCGGCCTGCGGCTACCGGCTGCAGGGCCGGGAGAACCCCCAGAAGCGGGCGATCTTCTCGCTGCTGCTCTTGTTCGTCGGGACCGTCTTCGCGCTGTTGATCGTCGCGAACCTGACCCCGGTCCCGGAGACCGATCGAGACCACCTGGTCGAGGGCGGGCTCTGGGCTCTAGCGCTCCTCGTCGTCGGGGCCCTGGGCCTCGTGCCCCTGGGCGCTTCCGCCTGGAGCGAGAGCTTCCCGCTCGAGGCAAAGGTCCGCGACGTCGGGCTCGCTATCGGGCTCGGCGGGGTGGCCTTCTTGATGAACGCGGCCTACGTGTCCGTCGTGAACTCACTGCTGGTGTCGGAGATCGTCGCCGAGGAAGAGCTCCTCGTCGAGCCGGGGTTCCTAGCCGCACTCGTAACGATCGCCTTGTTCCCCGCGGTCGTCGAGGAACTCCTGGACCGCGGCGTCGCCTGGACCGCCGTGCGGCACGTCGTGGGCGTCTCCCAGACGATCTTCGCGACCGCCTTGCTCTTCGGGTTCCTGCACGCGTTCAACGGCGCAGGGCTCCTCGAGGTCCCGCACCGTTTCCTGATGGGGCTCGTGCTGGGTTGGCTGCGCGCGCGGACCGGGAGTCTCGTGCCCTGCATGGTCGCCCACGGGCTGAACAACCTGCTGGCGGTCGCCCTCTGGGCTTGACGGATTCGGTCCGCTTCCACGGAAACCCGCTCCCGCTCGCGTCCGTCCTCCCCGTGGTGGGTGGGGGGTCGGGATGGA
>CAZDYS010000748.1:0-2153 GCA_964509445.1 uncultured Planctomycetaceae bacterium | reverse complement strand
GCCGCACCGCCGGACATGATCTCCGGCATGAAGTAGGTGCCCTCCACGTGCCCCGAGACCTGCCGGAACGCGAGTCCGCGCTCCTCGGCCTCCTCGACGAACCAGGGCGCTCCCGCGCGAGCCGCCTCGGCCGGCGGGCCGGGAGCGGGCGTCGGAGCGCTGTCCCCGCCACAGGCCGTGACGCAGGGCAGCACCCAGAGGAGCGGGGAGGAGAACTTCATTCCGGTTCGATCGCCGAGCGCAGGAGTCCGCCGGGCGGGTGTTCCCCTCTATCGGCTCTCCGCGCGGGAGGCCTGCCGGGGAACGAGGACAACCGCCGCGTGGGCCGCCGCGTCGGGGGGAGCCTAGCACAGCTCCCGGAGAGGGAAACGGACGCCGCGCGGGCCGGTTGGCGGGGACTCCGTCCTTCTCGCGTCCCGCACGGGAGGTCGACCGGAGCGCGAGCGGGACGCCGGCCCCCAGGGAGCGCCGGGGACGGTAGGCTCTTGCGCCTCATGTCCCGACCGACTCCCGAACCCGACCCCCCGGAGGCCTCCGTCGGCGAGGCGCCGGAGGAGGCCCTGCGCTGGCTGGAAGCGCTGGCGGCCGAACCCGAGTCCCTCGCGCGGCTGGACCACGAGACGCTGCTCCGCATCCGCGAGGCGACCTCGCGCATCGCGTTCCCGAGCCGCAACGATCGGAAGCGCTTCCAGCGGGAGCGGCGCAAGAAGTCGCGCAACGTCAAGCGCAAGCAGGACGAGGCGGTGCTGGCGGCGACGAGCAACCGCGCGCTCAAGCGCTCGCTGAAGTTCCCCACCGCACCGCCCGAGCTGGACATCTCCGACGAGGCGCGGGCGCTCCTGGAGAAGCAGGCGGAGGCGGGCCGGGAGACGGCCGAGCTCGAGGGCGCGCGGCTCTTCGAGGAGCGCTCCTGCTACGTCTGCAAGGAGCCCTACACCCAGCCGCACCCGCACTACGACTCGATGTGCCCCGTCTGCGCGGACCTGAACTGGCAGAAGCGCAACCAGACGGCCGACCTGACCGGACGCGTGGCGCTGGTCACGGGCTCGCGCGTGAAGATCGGCTACGAGGCCGCGCTCATGCTCCTGCGCGCGGGCGCCACGGTGGTCGCCACGACGCGCTTCCCGGTCGACTCCGCGAAGCGGTTCGCGGCGGAGGAGGACTACGAGGAGTTCCGGGACCGCCTGCAGATCCACGGACTCGACCTGCGCCAGACGCCCGCGGTCGAGTGGTTCGCGCAGCACCTGCTGGAGACTCTCCCGCGCCTGGACTTCCTGATCCACAACGCGTGCCAGACCGTCCGCCGTCCGCCGGCCTACTACCGGCACCTGGTCGACGCGGAACTGCCGCAGGAGCTGCCGGGGCACGCGAAGCCGCTGCTCGCCGGACACGAGGATCTCGTCGCGCGCCTCGAGGCCGCGGGACACGAGCCGCTCGGGCCCGGCGAGCGTCCGAGAGAGCGCGACGCGCGCGCGACGACCGCGCTGACCGCGAGCCAGGACGGCTCGCGACTGACGGCGCTCAGCGACGCCCCCGGCCTCTCGCAGCTCGACCTGTTGGCGGAGAACGGGCAGGCGCACCTCTTCCCCACCGGGATGCTGGACGGGGACGGACAGCAGCTGGACCTGCGCGACAAGAACTCCTGGCGGATGGAGCTGGCCGAGGTCCCGACCGTGGAGCTGATCGAGGTCCAGCTCGTCAACTCGATCGCCCCGTTCGTGCTGACCGCACGCCTCAAGCCCTTGATGCTGCGCGTGAAGACGCCGGACAAGCACGTCGTGAACGTCTCCGCGATGGAGGGACAGTTCTACCGGGCGCTCAAGACGACGCGGCACCCGCACACGAACATGGCGAAGGCCGCGCTCAACATGATGACGCGCACCTCGGCCGGCGACTTCGTCCAGGACGGCATCCACATGAACAGCGTGGACACCGGGTGGGTGACGGACGAGGACCCGTTCGAGAAGACGGTGGAGAAGGAGAGCGAGCAGCGCTTCGTCCCGCCGCTCGACTCGATCGACGGTGCCGCGCGCGTGGTCGACCCGATCTTCACGGGGTTCAACACGGGCGTGCACTGCTGGGGTCAGTTCCTGAAGGACTACAAGCCCACGAGCTGGTAGCGGTCCGCGGGGTGGCTCCGTGGGCTCGCGGGG
>CAZDYS010000747.1:0-2155 GCA_964509445.1 uncultured Planctomycetaceae bacterium | reverse complement strand
CCCTCTCCTGGCACCCGGCGCGAGCCTGTCGTCGGCGTGGCGACCGCCGGTTTCGGGGACGGTCCGGAAGGACGCGGACCCGACGCCGCGAGGCGTCGCACGCCGTGCGAACGCCGTCCATCCCGCCCAGAGCGAGCACGACCGGACCGCCGACCGACCGCGCCCGCGGCGCCACCTCGATCGCGCGCGGAAAGAGGCCTTCCTGGAAGGCGGGCGCTCGACCGAACCTCGCGAACGCGCGAGCCCGCCGACCCCTGCGCCTGGGCCGGTGGCGGACCCTCCGCCTCCCGCCCCGACCTCGACCACGGCTCCGGGCCCGAAGCGTGTTGCGGCACGGCCTCAGGAGAGGCTGGCGACACCGTCGGCGACGCCGGCCGCGGCCCGCGTGCAGGCAGCGCCTCCTCGGAGGACGGAGGACGTCCAGCGCCCGCCCCTCGTCCTCGTGCGCCCCGGGGGAGACGCGCACGCCGGACAGACCCGGACGAAGGAGCTGTGCGAGCTGTTCGAACGGCGCGGCCGCCTGCTGCTCCCGGCCTCCGGTCTCGCGGGCGGCTCCGTGGACGAGCTCTTGGAGCGCTCCGCGCGCGAGTGGCGACCTCCGATCGGCAGTCGCTAGCGACCGCTCGCGCCGCCAGGGCCACAACTCGCGCCACGGGCTCTGGCGCCGGGAGACAAGCGGGCCGGATTCCGCTATGCCGCAGCAGGACTTGCACTCCCCCGGGCCGGCTCCGAGCGTGCCGGGGTCGGCCCCTCCTCTCTCGGAGCCCGGGTCGGTTACCGTCGACGCCGTCCGGCCTCCTCCGCGTTCCGCATGACCACGACCGTCCCCCGCCTGCTCGCGCGTCTGCGCTCCTCCTTCAGCGCACGCGTGGTCCTCCTCCTGGCGCTCGCGCTGCTGCTCGCGAGCACGAGCAGCTACCTGACCCAGGGCATCCGCGAGGCGGTGGGCGGAAACCTCGACCTGTGGTTCCTGCCGCACCTGTTGTCCTGGACGCTGTGGCTCGGACTCCTCTGGGCGTGCCTCGCCGCCCGCCACCGCCTGCTGCCACGGCTGCGGCGGAGCACCGGGGTCCGCGTGCTCGGTGAGGTGGTCTTCGGCCTGCTCTACACGGTCGTCTCGGTGGAGACGACCTATCAGCTCCTGAGCGGGATCTTCGGTCCGCCGGAGCTGCCCGGCGGCATGTCGATCCAGAACGTGAAGCCGCTGATGATGATGCGCGCGGCGTCGATGTACGCGCTGGTCGCCGTCTCCCTCGCGGCGCTCACGGCGGAGCTCGAACGACGCCGCCGCGAGGACGAGACGCGCGCGCTGCTCCTGCAGCAGGAACGCCTGCGCAGCCAGCTCGTGACCGTCCGCCTGGAGACCCTGCAGGCGCAGCTGCACCCCCACTTCCTGTTCAACGCGCTACACGCGATCGGCGGGTTGATCCTGTCGGAGGACAAGCTGCGCGCGCACCGCGCGCTGGCCAGCCTGTCGACCTTGCTGCGGCGGAGCCTCAAGCACGGCGAGGCGCAGCGCACCAGCGTCGAGGAGGAGCTGGACCTGATCCGTCAGTACGTCGAGCTCGAGCAGATCCGCTTCGGCGACCGCCTGCGCTTCCAGCTCCAGGCGAGCCCCGAGGCCCGCGGCGCCTCCGTGCCGGCGCTGCTCCTCCTGCCGATCGTCGAGAACGCGATCACGCACGGGATCGAGCCGCTGCCGGAGGGCGGCTCGATCGAGGTGGACGTGCGCGCCGTCGACGGGCACCTCGAGCTCTCGGTCCGGGACGACGGCGTCGGGCGCACCGGAGCCGACCGGGAAGCGACCGGAGCACGGCACGCGTCGACGGGCATCGGACTCGCGAACACCGCAGGACGCCTGGAAGCGCTCTACGGCCCCGGCGCGGAGCTGGCGGTCCTCGACGGCGCACCCCGCGGGACGCACGTGCACATCCGCCTGCCGCTCGAGCGTGCACCCGCGTCCATGGAGGCCGCCTCGTGAAGGTGCTCCTGATCGACGACGAGCCGCTCGCCCGCGTCGTGCTGCGCTCGTTCCTGGAGCGCGATCCGGACATCACCGGGGTGGAGGAGTGCGGCGACGGCGCGGAGGCGATCCGGCGCCTGAGCGAGGAGTGCTTCGACCTGGCCTTCCTCGACGTCCAGATGCCCGGCGTCG
>CAZDYS010000746.1:1974-2156 GCA_964509445.1 uncultured Planctomycetaceae bacterium | reverse complement strand
GTGGTCTCGCCCTCGAAGACCTCGCACACCCAGGGGGCCTCGACCTCCTCCGTCGAGAGCTGATGCAGGGAGCCGAGCTCCTCGAGCCCCTCGGAGACGATCTCCACGTTCCAGCGTCCGGGCATCAGGTGCGCGAACGAGAACACGCCCTCCGCACCGACGAGCTGCTTGCGCGGATGCAG
>CAZDYS010000746.1:0-1941 GCA_964509445.1 uncultured Planctomycetaceae bacterium | reverse complement strand
CCCGGCCCTCGATCGTGCCGCCCTCTCCGAGCTCGAGCACGAGCTCCCCGCGCGCGTCGGGATCCGCCGGGACGTCGAGCTCGGCCGGCGCGCGGCCCTCGAGCGAGGCGCGCAGGAGGAACTCCTTCTCCTCGCTCGGCAGGAAGTGGAAGCGACCCTCCGCATCCGTCGTCGTGCGGTCGGCTCCATAGGGCTCGAGAAACGTGAAGAAGCCTTCCTTGTGCACGACCTGCGTGGAGCGACCGCCCACCCGCTGCAGACGACGGTGGAGCTCGACGGACGCCGCGGCGACGGGCGCTCCGTCGACGAGCACGACGCCGTGGATCCCGCGGGACCGCTCGAGGTCGATGACGAGCAGGTCCTCGATCTCCCCCGGCAGGAACGGACCGAGCTCGGCCTTGGCGAACCCCGCGGCCTCGGCGACGACGAGGAACGGTTCGGAGGGCTCGAGCAGGGTCCGCCGACCCTCGTCCTCCGTCCGCGCCTCGGAGAACCGGACGCTGCGGTCCGCCGCCAGCGTGAACACGCGCTCCGGCTCGACGGCCTCTCCCTCGCTCACGACGTCGAGCTCCAGCTCACGGCGCGGGACGAAGCGCAGGAACGCCTCCTCCCCCGGCTGCACGCGGGTCGCGACGCTGGCCCAGCGGCCTCGCCGATCGGCTGCGCGCACGTGGTGCGCGGAACCGTCGAGGAACATCGACGCGAAGCGACCGTCCGCCCGCGACTCGGTGAACCACACGGTGTAGGAACCGTGGAAGTCGTAGGTCAGGCGGATCTCGGCGCCCGCGACGGGGGCTCCCTCCGGGTCGAGCACGATCCCGCGCAGGACGTCCGCCTCGGCCTGCGACTCCAGGACCAGCTCGAAGTCGCGCGTGTCTCGATCGCCCGCGAACTCGAAGGGCTGGGTCAGACTCCACAGCGTCTCCGACGTCCGCGCCCAGACCTGGTGGACTCCACCGGGGACGCGCTCGAACAGGAAGCTCCCGTCCGAGGCGCTGGTCCGGCGCGCGGGAGCCGCGTAGAGGTAGGGCCCGAGTCGGCGGTCCATGCTCCGGGTCCCGAAGGGCGAACGCGCCTCGGCGAGGACGACCTCGGCGCCCGCCACGGCGAGCCCCTCGCCGTCGACGACGCGGCCGAGCACCGTTCCCCCGCGCAGGAGCGAGACGTGCCCCAGGTCGGTGTGCGCGGCGGAGAGCTCCAGCGGCTGCTCGCGGTTCACGAAGCCGACCGCCGACACCTCGAGCACGGCCGGCCCGTTCCGCTCGCTCTCGAGCAGCAGGCTGCCGTCCGGCGCCGTGCTCCCCTGGCTCTCCAGCCCCCCGCAGCGGAGCGAGACCTCGGCGCGCGGGATCGGCTGCCCTCGTTCGTCCACGACGACGAGCTCGACCGCGTAGAGCGCGGGCGCGGGAGGGACGGGCAGGTCGGAGCGTTCGCCGGGCAAGGAGGCCGGGACGCGCGCACGTTCCGCCGCGGCGGGCACGACCGGAAGCGAGGCCGCGCGCCCTTCGGCCTCGGTGGCGTGCGCGAGCCCGCTCGGGTGCGCGGGAGGCGTCTCGCGCTCACCGACTCCGCGGATCCCGGCGTAGAGGAGCAGAACGGCAGCGGCGGCGGCGGTGATCTTCAGAGGAACGGACATCGCGAGCACTCCTGTGGCAACGGTCCCCAGGCCAACCGGTCCCGCCTGCGGCGGCGTGGCCTGTGCGGGAGGTGACGGCGCCGCGACCGGCTCCGATCGCAACGCCCAGGGCAGGAACGCCGACGTCCACGCGGCTCGTTCGCCACCGTGCTCCGCGTCCAGCAGCCCGCGGCGCAGCTCGTAGATCTGCTTGCGCTGCTTGTTGTTGACGTCGTCGTACTCGAGCAGGTGCTTGCGGATGTCGAAGTTCCGCTGCTCGACCTGCTTCTGCGCCCGCTCGATCGCCTTGGTCACCATCCCGGACT
>CAZDYS010000745.1:0-2163 GCA_964509445.1 uncultured Planctomycetaceae bacterium | reverse complement strand
GTCTTCTACCCGGTGGTCGGGTTCGTCACCGTCCTGATCCAGGGGTCGATCCTGTGGCGCGGCGGGCAGGAGATCGCGGTCGAGGTCCTGAGCGTCGGGGACTTCATCCGCTTCTGGTTCTGGTTGCAGCTGTTGATCGGTCCCGTGCGCGAGCTCGGGGAGCGCTACAACGTGCTGCAGTCCGCCTTCGCCTCGGCGGAGCGGATCTTCGACATCCTCGACACGAAGACCACCGTGCCGCCGGCGTCGCGCCCCACGGCCCTGCCGACCCCCTTCCGTGCGGACGTGCGCTTCGAGAACGTCTCCTTCGCCTACGAGACCGGGCCCAAGGTGCTCGACGACGTGAGCTTCGAGATCCCGGCCGGGCAGACCGTGGCCATCGTGGGTGCGACCGGCGCGGGCAAGTCCACGCTGGTGAACCTGCTGCTGCGCTACTACGACGCGACCGAGGGCCGCGTCACGATCGACGGGATCGACGTGCGCGAGCTGGACGAGGACGCCTTCCGCCGGCACGTCGGCCTGGTGCTCCAGGAGGACTTCCTCTTCAGCGGCACCGTGCGGGACAACCTCGAGCTGGGTCGCAGCGCGGTGACGGACGAGACGCTCGCGCGCGCGCTGGAGACGAGCTCCGCGGGGGACGTGGTCGCGCGCCTCTCGGACGGCCTCGACTCCGAAGTGGCCGAACGCGGCGCCTCCCTCTCCACCGGCGAGCGCGAGTTGATCGCCATCGCCCGTGCGCTGGCCGCGAACCCGTCGCTGGTGATCTTCGACGAGGCCACGGCCAGCGTGGACTCGGCGACCGAGGCGCGGATCGAGGCCGCGACCTACGAGCTCCTCGAGGGCCGCAGCGCGCTGGTCGTGGCACACCGACTCTCGACCGTGCGACGCGCCGACCAGATCCTCGTGATGCACCACGGCCAGCTGCGCGAGCGCGGGACGCACGAGGAGCTCCTGCGCGAGGGCGGGATCTACGCGCGCCTGTACGAGATGCAGTTCAAGGAGGCCGGCGAAGCGCGCGCGGGCTAGCTGCGGGAGCCGATCGCGCGCTCCAGCATCCAGCCGAGGAGGAACAGACCGCCTCCGATCGCGAGGCCGTAGCTCTCGGCCTTCATCGACTCGAGGCCCTCCTCCTCCCCGATGCCGAGCTGGATGGACATCAGGACGCCGATCAGCACCACGACCATCCCCAGGCCTTCCAGCCCCTTCGCGAGGTAGTAGACCCAGGGGCTCTTCACGGCGCGAACCTCTCGAGCGTCCGCAGGAGGGCGTCGCCGAGGCGCTCGGGCGTGAGCGTCGACGTGTCGACGTCGGGCTTGTAGGTGCAGGCGTCGGGTGCCGTGCTGACCACCTTCTCGCCGCGGCCGTAGAGCTCGATCTCGGCGGCCGACGTCGGCGCGAAGAAGGCGACCACCGGTCGCTTGCGCGCCACGGCGACGTGCAGCGCGAGGCTGTCGCTGGTGAACAGGCAGTCGACGTGGTCGACGAGGGCGGCGAACGAGAGCAGCGGGTTGTGCACGCCGCCGTCGATCACCCGCACGCGCGACGAGAGCCTCGCGAGGATCTCGCGGTTGCGGTCCTCCTCGTCCGGACCGCCGAGCAGGAGGAACGTCACGGCGCGCGCCTCGGCGACGCGCTCGACGACGGACACGACGCGCTCCACGGGCAGCCTCTTCGACTCCCAGCGACCGCCCGCACCGGTGTTGAGCCCGACCACCGGCCCGTCCGCGTGCAGGCCGGTCCGCTCCGCGAACTCGTCCCCGAACGCACGCGCCTCGTCCGTCAGGGGCAGCTCCGGCTCCCCCATGTCGATCCCGAGCATGTGCGCGTAGATCGCCGGCTGGCTGCGCGTGTTCTCGATCTTCAGGCGGTCGGCGGCCTCGAGGCCGAGGCGCGACAGGAGCCCCATGTCGAACCAGGGAGCTGCGTCGTCCGTGTAGACGCGCTCGCCGTCCGCGAGCGTCGCGCCCGTGAGCGTGCCCTGTGGTGCATCGGCCGTGAGCTGCGCCGCGAGCCGGCAGAGCGGTTCCTCGTCGTCCAGCGAGAGCACGCGATCCCAGCGGGTCCCGAGGAGCTCGGCCCCAGCGGCCTCGACCGAGGACGGATCGGAGGGCTTCACGCCCACGGCGCGCTCGACCCGAGGATGCAGGCGGACCAGGTCGAGCG
>CAZDYS010000744.1:0-2171 GCA_964509445.1 uncultured Planctomycetaceae bacterium | reverse complement strand
GCTCTACGACTTCCGGATCTCCGACTCGCGGTGCGACCGCGCGGCCCGCTTCCTCGGCTCCGCCGGCAGCGGGATTCTGCTGGTGGCGCTCGTGCTCACCCTGGCGCGGGTCTTCGTCGGGCGCCAGGTGCTCGACTTCCCGGGCCTCCCGTTCACGCAGACGATCGTTCTCCTGAGCGCCTCGCTGGGACTCGGCTTCGGCCTGCTCTACCTCTGGCGCAACGTGTTCCACCGGTTCATGCGCCACTCGACCTTCAACCAGCGCCTCCTGGTGCTGGGTTCCGGTCGCCTGGCGGACCGGCTGATCGAGGAGCTCGGCACACGCAAGGACGCGGGGTTCGAGGTGGCCGCCGTCCTCGCTCCGAATCCCGCGGCGCGCGGAGAGCGCCGACGCTCGGACGGAGATCGCCGGGCGGAGGACCGCCGAGGCTCCGCGGAGGAGCGTCGAGAAGGCCGCTCCGGCACCGGCAACCCGTGGTTCGACGCCGGGGTCGAGCACAGCCGCGCCGCCGGACCGACCGCACTCGGCTCCACGGGACCCCGCGGGCCGCGCCTCCTCGCGCGCGAGGACCCCAGCACCACCGTCGGCTCGGCGGCCCTGCGTTCGAGGCCCGAGAAGAGCTCCCAGGCCGAGGGAGAGGAGGCGCTGCACGAGCTCGCGCAGCGCCTGGACGTCTCGGACATCGTGGTCGCGCTCCAGGACCGACGCGGCAGCTTCCCGACGGACGAGCTCCTGCACTGCCGCATGAACGGCGTGGTGATCCACGAGGCGGAGGCGTTCTTCGAGCAGCTCACGGGCAAGATCCCCGCGGAGGCGATGCGCCCCTCCTACCTGATCTTCAACCGCGGGTTCCGCCAGAACCCGCTCGCGCAGATCGCGAAGCGCGTGTTCGACCTGATGCTCGGCGTCGTGGTCTTCCTGCTCACCTGGCCGCTGATGATCTTCGCGGCGCTCGCGGTGCGGTTCGACTCGCCGGGCCCGATCCTGTTCCGCCAGGAGCGGACCGGACAGAACGGCAAGTCGTTCACCCTGATGAAGTTCCGCAGCATGCGGCAGGACGCGGAGAAGAAGACCGGTCCGGTCTGGGCCAGCACGAACGACCCGCGGATCACGCGTGTGGGGCGGTTTCTGCGCAAGACGCGTATCGACGAGCTGCCGCAGCTCTTCAACGTCTTCGCGGGCTCGATGTCCTTCGTCGGCCCGCGCCCCGAGCGTCCGAACTTCGTGGCGGACCTGACGGAGAAGATCCCCTACTACTCCCAGCGCCACATCGTGAAGCCGGGCCTGACCGGCTGGGCGCAGATCAACTACCCCTACGGGAACACGGTCGAGGACGCGCTGCAGAAGCTCCAGTTCGACCTGTTCTACATCAAGTACCGCTCGGTGCTGTTCGACTTCTCGATCGTGCTCAACACGATCAAGACGGTCGTGCTTCGCAAGGGAACCTGAGCGCGCGCGGCGCGCATCGCTCCGCGCCGGGGCCCACCGCCTCCACCTCCACCCTCCAGACACGGGCGACGCGCCGCGGGTTTCGCTTGTCGTCGAGAGAACCGCCGGCGCTCAGCGGCGCGCGCGTTCGACGTGCACCGCGAGGAGCGCGATGTCCGGCGGGTTGATGCCCGCGATCCGCGAGGCCGCTCCCAGGGTCGCCGGCCGAAGGGTCCGGAGCTTCTCGCGCGCCTCGCCCCGCAGCCCGGTCATCGCGTCGAAGTCGAGGTCGGCGGGGATCGGCGTCGCCTCCTGGCGCCGAAGCCGCTCGACCTCCTTCTTCTGGCGGTCGACGTAGCCGCGGTACTTCACGTCCGCCTCGGCGGTCACGAGCACGTCCGGCTCCGGCCGGAGGTCGGCCAGCTCCGGGGTCACGGTCAGGAGCTCCTGCAGCCGCGCCTCGGGACGACGCAGGAACTCCGCCAGGGAGCGCCGCGGATCCAGCGGTGAGCGCGCGCGTTCGAGACCGGCCTTCAGCGCCTCGACGGCGCGCTCGCGGTGCGCGAGACGCTCGAGGCGCTCCGCGCCCACCAGTCCGAACTTCGCGGCGCGCGGCGTCAGCCGGCGGTCCGCGTCGTCCTGACGCAGCATCAGGCGGTACTCGGCGCGCGAGCTGAACATGCGGTAGGGCTCGGTCGGATTCGTGACGACGAGGTCGTCGACGAGCACGCCGATGTAGGCC
>CAZDYS010000743.1:0-2171 GCA_964509445.1 uncultured Planctomycetaceae bacterium | reverse complement strand
CATCCTCGTTCAGGCTCTCAACAACGAGGACGGTACTCCATGCGCGCTCTGGTCTTGCTCCTTCTGGTCGTCGTCTCCTTCCTGGTGGTGGTGAAGTTCTACCCCGCCTCGACAGCCGAGGCGGCCTCTCCCACGGAGGAGCTCGAGCAGGCTCCCGTCGAGGAGACCGGGTTCCTCAGCCGCCCGGGCGGTGCCTCTCCCGACGTCGAGGAGGCGCGCGGCGCGGCGGCCTCGCCCGCCCCGGAGGCCCCGGTCGTGTCCCCGGTCCAGCCGGATCCGCGTGCCGACCGGATCGCGACCGCGCCAACCGAGAGCGAGGACCGGATCCCGGACTGGCTGTCCAACGTGGAGCCTCCGGCCCCGCGATCGGAGGGGGAGCTGCCCGTCGCGGCGACCCTCGTGCACGGCTCCGCGACGGACGTCCGCGCGACGATCCGGCGTCACCCGGATCTGCCCGAGGGCCGCGCGCGCATGGCCGAGGCCTTCGCGCTGGCGCTCCAGGGGGATGCGCAGGCGGGTTTGACGCTCGCGGCGCAGCTGGACGAGGCCGCGCTGACGTCGCGCGAGAAGGCCCTCCTCCAGGCGGCCCTGGGAGGGGATCCGGTCGACGTCTCGCCGATCGAGGCGGGAGCCGCGGAGAGCCCGCTGGTCCTGGCCATGGAGATGATGCTCGCCGCCCGGGAGGGGGAGGGGCACCTCGCGAGCCGTGCGTACCCGCGCGCCGCCCGGGCGTTCTCGGACCTCTTGCTGGCCGAGCTGGACGCCCCCTGGGACGCGGACCCGGAGCTCCTGAAGCGCTGGACGGTCTCTCTCGACGCCGCGCAGAAGCACAACCGCTGGCATCCGAAGGGCGAGTGGCGAGGCGTGGAGATGGTCGTGCAGGCGGGCGACAGCGCCGTGGCGCTCCGCAAGCGCTTCCTCTCCCAGAACCCCGGAACGGTCATGTGCGCGGGGTTGATCCTCCAGAGCAACGCCGTGCGCGGGTACCTGCAGCCGGGGCAGAAGCTCCGGATCCCCACCGACCCGGTCCGCATGCTGGTGGACCTGAGCGCGCGCTGGGCGCTGTACATCATGGGCGACGAGGTGGCGGGCTCCTGGCCGGTCGGTATCGGCCGGGAGGGGGAGGACACGCCCCCGGGGGAGTACGTGGCCGGGGACAAGGTCGAGAACCCGTCCTGGATGAAGGTGGGGCAGGCCCCCGTGCCCTTCGGCGATCCGCGCAACCCGCTGGGCACGCGCTGGATCAAGTGGTACGCGGACGGCATCCCCACGTCCTACGGCTTCCACGGCACCAAGGAGCCGGAGAGCGTCGGAACGCCCTCCTCGGACGGCTGCATCCGGTTCTACAACCAGGACGTCGAGCGCCTGTTCGAGATCTTCCCGCAGGGGAGTGCGATCCTCGTGCGCGAGTGAGGGCCCGGGGGCGGGGGCTCGCGCTAGGAAGCCGGAAACCGGCGGGCTCTCCGGCCGAAACCCCGAGCCCTAAGTGCCTTCTTCTGTGGGGTTTAGGGCGCGCCGGCGCGAACTGGGACAAAAACTCGGCCGGCGCTTGACGGCACCTTCAAAACCCCTACACTCCTCGGCCCGCGTCGGGGATGAAACGAAGCCGATCGAGGCCGTTTCGCCGGGCGCAGGAGACACTTCGAACAGGCTTCGCGGTGTCGGGCGTTGCCCCTCTCGAGGGGAGACGACCCGCCGCAGCCAAGCTCTTTGACAATCAGGGTGGCCCTTGAACTCGTGCGAGCATTAGGGGCTGAGTCGATCCGACTCGGTTCCCTCCATAAGTTAGATCAAGCTATTCGAACACAAATGAAGGGTTTGATCCTGGCTCAGAACGAACGTTGGCGGTGTGGATTAGGCATGCAAGTCGTGCGCGAAAGCCTTCGGGTGAGTAAAGCGGCGAACGGGTGAGTAACGCGTAACCAACCTACCCTCGAGACCGGAATAACCACTGGAAACGGTGGATAATGCCGGATGGTCCCTTTGTCTGGCATCAGGCGATGGGTAAACGGTGGCTTCGGCTGCTGCTCGGGGAGGGGGTTGCGACCTATCAGCTTGTTGGTGGGGTAACGGCCTACCAAGGCAATGACGGGTAGCCGGTTTGAGAGGACGACCGGTCACACTGGGACTGAGACACTGCCCAGACTCCTACGGGAGGCTGCAGTCGAGAA
>CAZDYS010000742.1:0-2172 GCA_964509445.1 uncultured Planctomycetaceae bacterium | reverse complement strand
TCCTCTCCGGAGCCGAACACGAGTCGACCGCACAGGTCCTCCGCGTGGGTGGCTTCGTGCACCAGGCTCGCGAGCTCCTCGGGCGGACGTTCGCGCAGGACCCCATCGGTGACGAGGACGAGCTTGTCGCCCGGATACAGGCGCGCGTGACGGACCTCCGGGTGCAGGCCCGGCTCGTGGCCGCCGACGGCGTTCCAGAGCACGCGTTCGGCGGCGTCGTCCGGGCGGAGGCCCGAGTCGCGGCGCACCTCGGCGACGGTGTGGTCCGTGGTCAGCTGACGCAGCTCGTCCCCGCGGCTCAGGTAGCAGCGGCTGTCCCCTGCGTGGGCGACGTAGAGGTGCGGCCAGAACACGAAGGCCAGGGTCATCGTCGTTCCCAGGCCGGCCTGTTCCCGCGTGGCGCTACGTCGGAGCTCCTCCTGCGCGTTGCGGAGCGCGTCCTCGAGGGCGATGGTCACGTCCTCCGGAGCGCCGTCCGCGAGGTGATACCAGGGCATCTCGTTCAGGAAGTACTGCACGACGCTGTCCACGGCCGTTCCGCTCGCGCGGGCCGGCGCCGGACCGGCGCTGATGCCGTCGGCGACCAGGAACAGGTGTCCCTGGTTGTGTCCGAGCATGCGCGTCTCGTCGTCGATCGTGAGGTTCGACTGATGGAGGCGCATCGACTTGTTCAGCGTCGCGATGGCGAAGTGGTCGTGGTTGTTCCGGTGGCGGTCGCCCTGGACCGAGAGGCCGTGGACGTCGATTCGTTGTGGTGTCTGCATGTCGTGTTTCTCGTCGTGGATGTGTGTGAAGTCGGTGCGTCGAGGGATCAGAGGAAGAGGCTCTCCTTGTCCAGGATCCCGAGCACGGAGCGCCAGGCCTGCCGGAGCTCGTGCCGTGCTCGATCCAGCTCGTCGATGGCGAGGGACCAGCCGGCCCTTCGGTGTCTGCGGAGGGCTTCCAGCTTCGTCAGGACCGTGTCGCGCTTGTGCCGGAGCTCCTCGAGCTTGCTCCCCAGGGCCGGCGGAGCTTCGTCGTCCTGGGCGAAGGCCTCGAGCAGCGTGTCGATCAGGCGCTTCGTGCGACGGGTGTCGCGCTCGGCCTGGCGGAGCAGGGCGTCCCGGTCCTGGCTGCGTGTGGCTGTCTTCATCCGACCGCCTTCGCCTTGTCGTAGACCTTCGCGGCGCGCCGACGGAACTCGTCCACGGCCTGCTCCAGTGGTTCCTGGACCGCGCTCCAGACGGAGCTCGCGTGCTCCGCCGCCGCCGTCTCGCGCAGGCGATCCGCCAGCGCGTCGCGCTTCTCGCAGAGGTCCCGCACCTCGTCACGCACGGTGGCGCGGTGCTCGCTCGCACTTCGCAGGAGCTGTCGTTCGAGGGTGGCGAGCTGTCGGCCCCACAGGTCGAGCTGCTCGCGGGTCGCGTCCAGGTACTCGTCTTTCGTGTGCATGTCGGTCCTCCGGGGGCTGGCGGGCGGGGGGCGTCCCCACCCGTGGAGGTCGACTCGAGTGCACGGGCTGTGCCGGTGTCGGGGGCGAACCCCTTAAGTCTCTGTCTCGAATCGGCTTAGGGCCGAAGTGGGCGGTCCGTGTCGGACGGTTCCGCTTGCGAATCGGGCCTGGGCGCCCGATACCCTTCGGGCCCTCTCGCCCGAATGTCCCCTCCGCCCAAGCCCCGCAAGCTCGTCCTCGCGGTCCAGGACCGCTCGCTGCGCGAGAAGCTCAGCGCGCTCTTGCGCGACGAGGACGTCGAGGTCGAGTACCGGCCGGACCTCGCGGAGGCGACGCCCGGCAGCATCGACGCCGACGTGGTCGTGCTGCGCAACGAGAGCCTGGACCAGGAGTCCCTGCCGGAGGTCCTCACGAGTGCTCAGGACGAGGACGCTCCGGGGGTCGTCGTCCTCGGGGACGAGGGGAGCGCCGAGGAGGTCAGCCTCGTCGCCGCCGGGGCGAGCGCCGTCCTCGACACCAGCGGCGAGCAAGCGGTGCTCGTGGAGCAGCTCGTCGAGCTCGCCGAGGCCGAGGCGGAGGGCGGGCTGCACGGTCCCGAGGCCGGCGGCTCCGTGGCCGACCCGAAGCTCGCGGACTTCCGCTCTCGCAGTCCGCGTATGCGGGACTTCCTCGACGTCGTGCGACGCGTGGCCTCCAGCGACAGCACGCTGCTCGTGACCGGGGAGACGGGCGTCGGCAAG
>CAZDYS010000741.1:0-2172 GCA_964509445.1 uncultured Planctomycetaceae bacterium | reverse complement strand
CCGGCTCGACGTGCTCGACTCCTGTTCGTCCCCCCTTTCGCACCTTCCCCGACCTCATTCAATCCCACTCCCGGATCCTGGCGCGAGGTACGCACAAGGAACCAGCGGTCTGCGGCGAGCGATCAACGGGAGCGAGCGAACCCGAGAGAAAGGAATGGCGGGAGTGCATGGGAATCGAACCCACCGGCCCCGCTGTTCACGAAGCCCAACCGGCTTTGAAGACCGGGCGGCACACCAGCACCGATCCACTCCCGCTCGTGTGGCGGGGCATTGTGCGCGCCCCGCGCGAACGGCTCAAGCGCCGGCGTCGAGGAACAGCCTGCCGGGGGCTCCGGCGCCGAGCCCGTAGGGCAGCCCGCCGGAGAAGCGGCGCAGGAGCGGTGCCCCGCCCCCGGCACGACGGCCGCGGAAGCCGAGCGCGAAGGGGAACGACGTCTCGGGAGCGAGGTCACGCGGGAGCGGCACGCGCACGCCGCGCCCCCCTTCGCGCACCACGTGCCCGAGCCGCACGATCGCGCGCACGTCCGTGAGGCCTCCGGGATGCTCGACCCACGCGACGAGCTCGTCACGCTGTCGCTTGACCGTCATCGAGGCGGGCTCGTCGCCCGGGCGCTCGATCAGCATCGGGGCACGCTGGGGCCGCTCCCCCAGGGTCAGGGAGCGAACGCGCTCGAGCGGGTGGTCCAGGATCAGCGCGCGCTCCGGAGCGCCGGGGCCCTCGCGCCACAGGTACCGCACGAACACGGACGGATCCTCGGCCGGGGACCAGGACCCGCCTGCGAGGGACACCGGGACCGAGGCGGTCGCGCGCGGGGCGAGCTCGAGCCGCGCCGGCAGCCCCTCCAGCTCGAACGCGCCGCCGCGGAGCGCGATGCCGACGAGCGCCGTCGCCGGTACGGCGAACGGGTTGCGCACGTGCACGTCGATCGTCCAGCGCCCGGCCCACTCTCCGTGGACGCGCGCGAGCTCCGGGTCCGGCTCGATCGCGACCTCGAGCCCCGGTACGTGCAGCGGATACCCGTCGTCGTCCTCGGGCGCGAGCTTCACCAGCGCGCGCGTCGCGAGCGCGCGCAGCGGCTGGTTCGTGTTGAAGCCGAAGAGCGGGCGTCGACAGGCGGCCCACAGGTCGGCCGGCGCGTCGACGGACCAGGACCAGCGCTCCGTCTCCCACTCGGCGTCCCCGATGGGACCGCGCCAGCCGCGCGGTGCGGTGCCGTAGGCGTGAATGCGCTCGTCGCGCACGAACCGCCGGTCGTCCTCGTTGGCGTCGACCGTCAGGAGCATCGCCGGCAGGCCCAGGTCGCGCGCTTCGAGCACGACGCGACGGTGGAACGAAGCGAGCCGCACGGACAGCGGGCGACCGAGCTCCTTCAGCTGCCGCGCGACCTCCCCCACCAGGTGCGGGTCCTTCAGCTCGATCATGTGCTGCGGGAAGCTGCCGCTCTCGTTCCCCTCGAGCACCAGCGCCTCCTCGAGGAGCGGCAGCGGTTCGCCCAGGAACCTGCGGTGGAACCAGCCGCCGGCGTCGATCCCCGCGAGCTCCGGCAGCGTCAGGTCCGCAACCAGCCCGCGTCCGTCGGTCGTGCGGTCGAGCGTCTCGTCGTGGATCAGGACGGGTTCACCGCTCGCGCAGCCGTGCAGGTCGTACTCGACCCCGTCGAGCCCGAGCTCCAGCGCGCGCCGCAGGGACACGAGCGTGTTCTCCGGCGCCTCGACCGGCGAGCCGCGGTGCCCGAGGATCCAGGGCGGACCGGCGACGTCCTCGCCGTGCTCGCCGCGCGTCGGGCTCTGGGTGGGGTCTTCTTCCACGCAGGAGAGCGTTTCACAGGGACGCGGGCGAGGGAAGGGCCGAGCGGTCCCGGGCGAGGCCGACGGACGGCTCAAGGTCGCGACCGAGCGGGTCGATGGAGGCTCCATGCTGCACCGCTTCGGCCAACTCCTGATCGCCGAGCTGTTCGCGCTCGGCGCGTTCGTGTTCGGAGGGTTGGCCCTCCTGGGAGCCGCGGTGACGGCCGTCGGGGACTCCCAGCTCCCGACCCCGTGGTCCTGGACGGTCGTGCTGCTCTTCGCCGGGCTCGGACTCCTGTGCGGCCGCATCGGCCTGCGGCGCCTGCGGCGCGTCTTCGCGCGCGCCACGCCCGCCGGCAATGCGCGTCCTGCGCCCGTACTCCT
>CAZDYS010000740.1:0-2172 GCA_964509445.1 uncultured Planctomycetaceae bacterium | reverse complement strand
CGGAGGCGCTGCGCAGGAAGGCGCGGCGGCCGAGGACGGTGCTTTCGTGGGGGTGGTGCATGGGAAGAGCCCGGGGGGGAGGGAGGGACGAACGAGGGCTCCTTGCCGTGCGCGCGCTCTCCGCTGCGTCCTTCCTCGAATTCCTCGTCCTACCACGAATGCCGGCTTCCGGGGGGCGGCGGCGCGCGTTCGCTCAGGGCTCCATCGTCAGCACGGCCGCGAACAGGTCGATCCCGTACCACAGGTTCGCGATCCGGATGTGCTCGTCGGGGGCGTGCTGGTTGTCGTCGTGGTTCGCGATCGGGAGCACGATCAGCGGCGCCTCGTTGCGCTCCGTGAAGAGGTACAGCGGGAGCGAGCCTCCGAGGCTGGGCACGAGGACGGGCTCCTCCCCGGCCGCGCTCCAGGCGGCCTCCACCAGGGGTGCGACGATCCAGGCGTCCATCGGGGTGCGTGCGGCCGGGTAGCCACCGCGCCGGGTGACCTTCGCGATGCGCGCGTGGCGCAGGCGCGTTGCGCGGTCGGGGTCCTCGCGCACGACGTGGAAGCCCTGACGCCGGACGTGCTCCTCGACGAGCTCGCACTGGACGGTGGGGTCGTTCCCGCGCACGAGCCGCAGGTCGAGGGACGCGGTCGCGCGGTTCGGGATGACGTTGCGCGCCGACGCGCCCACGCTCGCGCTCTCGAGCCCGCGTACGTTGAGCGAGGGGAGCAGCAGGCGCTCCGCCAGCGTCTGTCCATCGCCCTCGGTCCGGGCGAGACCGAGCTCCTCCCGCAGGCTCGCGTCCACGTCGGGGGTCGCCGCGATCGCTGCCCGCTCGCGTGCCCCCAGAGGCGCGTTCCCGTCGTGGAACCCCTCCACCAGCACGTTGCCGTCCGCGTCCTTCATGCTCGCGAGCAGCTGGGCCAGCAACATGCCCGGGTTCGGCGCCCAGTTGCCGTAGTGCCCGCTGTGCAGGCTGCGCAGCGCTCCGTAGACGGTGATCTCGAGCCCCACGATCCCGCGCACGCCGAACACGAGCTGCGGGCGGCGGCTCGCGTGCACGGGCCCGTCGCAGATCAGCCACGCGTCCACGTCGAGCTCCGCCGCGTGGAGGTCCAGGTAGCGGGCGAGGTTCGGCGAGCCCGCCTCCTCCTCGCCCTCGAAGAAGAAGACCACGTTCACGGTGCGGGAGATCCCGGCCGCCTCGAGCGCGTCGAGAGCGGCGCACAGCGCGGCGATCGGCGCCTTGTCGTCGCCGGCCGCGCGCGCGTAGAGCCGCCACTCGGGGTCGATCGGTTCGCCGGGCTCCGGCAGCGCGCGGCGCGTCCCGCCGGCGGAGGGCTCGCGCGTGTAGAGCGTCGGCTCCCAGGGCGACTGCAGCCACCGCGTCGGGTCGACCGGCTGACCGTCGTAGTGCACGTAGATCCCGATCGTGCGGTCCGCGCCCGGAGCGTCGAGGCGGCCGAAGACGATCGGCGGGACGCCGTCCAGCTCCCACAGCGCGGTCCTCACGCCGCGCGCGGCGAGCCGGCTCTGGATCGCCTCCGCGTTGCGCCGGATGTTCACGAGGTCGCTCGCGACGTTGGGGATCCTCAGGAGCTCCGCGAAGTCCGCGAGGATCGCCGCCCCGTGCGCTTCCCGGAACCTGCGGGCGGCCTCCACGGCGGGGGAGGCGCCGCGCGGATCGGCGGGAGCGGGCTCCGGGGACGAGGCCGGGCTCACGCAGCCGGCCAGGAGCGCCGCGCCCACGAGGAGCGCGAGCGGCGAGCTCGAGGAGATCGGAGTGCGCATGGAGAGAGCCTCCCTTCCGCCGATGCATTCCGCAACTCGGGTGGCAGCCCCGAGTTGGACGGACGGACCGCTCGCGCTGCCGGCCGCGCTCTTCCGGATCCGCCTCGGAGGCGTATCGTCGGGGTACCCCACACGACGAGACAAGGAGAACACGATGATCAAGCTGGCCAGCGTTCTGGCCCTGTCGGCGGCAGGACTCGGGACGATCGCACGTTGGGACGCGGACTCGGCAACGGAGGGCTCGGAGGGGGAGAGCGTCGCGACGACGACCGCGGATCCCGAGGACGAGGCGGAGGCCGTCCTGGTGGCCGAGGTCACGGCGAAGGAGCCGCGCTCCGCGAAGCCGGCTCGCCGCGGCGCCGCGCCGACCTTCGCCGGGCGAGGCCTGCGGGTCACGC
>CAZDYS010000739.1:0-2182 GCA_964509445.1 uncultured Planctomycetaceae bacterium | reverse complement strand
CGGTCCAGGAGGGCCCGGTCCCCTTCGCGCTCGTCGAGCGCGCCCAGGAGGCCTTCCTGACGAGCTCCTCTCGCGGGGTGGTCCCGATCGTGCGAATCGCTGGGCACCCCGTCGGCACCGGACGGCCCGGCCCCGTGACCCGCGCCCTGAGCGACGCGCTCGAGGCGGCCATCGACCGCGAGGCGACGCCCGCGTGAAACTTCCGCTCGGGTTCTCGTGTCCGCGGGAAGAAGCGCGCTCCTGTCGCGTCCCAGCGGGCCCCCTGCGAACTCGGAGAGCGCCCCACCCCTTTGCATCCATGCTTCGACGGACGTTCCTGCTCTCGCTCGCTGCCCTGTCCCTGCCCCTGACCGCTTGCCAGTCGACCTCCGACGGGCCTCGCGCCGACGCGAGCGCTCCGCGCGTCGCCGGCACGCCGCAATCCTCGCTGGTCGCCCTGGTGCGCGCCCTCGAGGTGCTCGACGCGGTCCGCGATCCGCAGGCTCACGTGCGCGTGCGCGCGATCGAGTGCGACACGATGTTCGATCGCCGCGAGGGCGGCGAGTACGTGCGCGTGATGCTCGACCTGACCGTGCTCGCGCCCTCCTTCGACCGGGCCTACGGGGTCTTCGACGCGCTCCGCTCGGCGCTCGACCACGAGGCCACGGCCACGCGGCGGGTCGACACGCTCTCCGAGCACCGGCTCCGCCGCGTCTTCGTGGACATGGACTGGAGCGCGCGCCAGATCGCCGGGGACGAGGAGTTCGAGCGGCTGGTGTCCCTCTCCGACACGGTGCGCCTGGAGGTCCGGCGCGGCGCCTCGCGCTCCCTCGACCTCTCGCTGCAGGAGGAGCGCTCCGCCGAGGAGGCGGAGGACCGCGGCACGCAGGACGCGGAGAAGTACATCCGCGAGGCCGCCGGAGCTCCCGTCGGCCCGGTGGAGATCAGCCGCCGGCGCGCGAAGCCCGCCGGCGCCTTCGCGGACCTGCGCTACCGGATCCGCCCGGCCTCCGAGGACGTCGGCCTCTCGCGCTCCGGGATCGGACGCTTCCTCCACAGCCTCGAGGCCGGCAGCCCCGCGGTGCGCATCACGCGGCTGGAGATCGAGCCGTCGGGGCCGGGCGAGGACGTGACCGGGGACCGCTGGACCTTCGAGGCCGACATGTCGCTGCGCGTCACGCGACCGGACGCCGGCTGATCCCGGCTCAGCCGCCCTTCGCGCCGAGCTTCTTCTCGAGCTTCGCCCAGGAGTCGCGCAGCGCCACGGCGCGGTGGAACACCGGACGCTCCGGTGTGGTGTCCACCGGGTCGACGCAGAAGTAGCCCTGGCGCTCGAACTGCACCAGCTGGCCTTCGGGGAGCTCCGCCAGCGACGGCTCGAGCTTGCCCTCGAGGACCTCGAGCGAGTTCGGGTTGAGGTTGTCCAGGAAGGTCTGCCCCTCCTCCACGTCGTTCGGGTTCGGCGTGCGGAACAGGTGGTCGTACAGGCGGACCTCGGCGTCGAGCGCGTGCGGCGCGCTCACCCAGTGGATCGTGCCGCGCACCTTGCGTCCGTCCGCCGAGTCCCCGCCGCGCGTCTCGGGGTCGTAGGTGCAGCGCACGCGCGTCACCTCGCCCGTGTCCGGATCCGTGTCGAACCCCGTGCAGGTCACGTAGTAGGCGTAGCGCAGCCGGACCTCCTTGCCCGGCGTCAGACGGTGGTACTTGCGCGGGGCCTCCGGGCGGAAGTCGTCCCGTTCGATCCACAGGCGCCCGGAGAACGGGACGCTGCGGCGGCCCGCCCCCTCGTCCTCGGGGTTGTTGACCGCGTCGACGTGCTCCTCCTGCCCTTCGGGGTAGTTCTCGATCACGAGCTCCAGCGGACGGAGGACCGCCATCCGCCGCTCGGCGAGCCGGTTCTGCTCCTCTCGCAGCGCGTTCTCGAGCTGGACCATGTCGACGGTGCTGTTGAACTTCGCGAGACCGATGCGCTCGCAGAAGGTCCGGACCGCCGTGGGCGTGTAGCCGCGCCGGCGCAGCGCGCGCAGGGTGGGCATGCGGGGGTCGTCCCAGCCGCTGACCAGGCTGCTCTCCACCAGCTGCCGGAGCTTGCGCTTGGCGACCAGCGTGTAGGTCAGGTTGAGCCGCGCGTACTCGATCTGCCGCGGACGGACCGCCTCCGGAGCGAGCCCGATGCGATCCAGGAACCAGTCGTAGAGCGGCC
>CAZDYS010000738.1:0-2183 GCA_964509445.1 uncultured Planctomycetaceae bacterium | reverse complement strand
CGCGTGATCGACGGCTGCGTCACCTGTCCGTGGCACGGCTACCAGTACCGCCCCGAGGACGGCTGCTCCCCGCCGCCGTTCACCGAGCGCGTGCCGACGTTCCGCACGCGCGTCGAGGCCGGACGCGTGCTGGTGCATGCCACGCCCTGCGCGGCCGGAACGCGCGTGGACCCCACTCCCCTCGAGAGCGTCGACGGAGAGACCTCCACATGAGCTCGGATCCGTTCTACGTCGGCTACCTCGACCCGGCACCGGCGTCACTGATGCGCACGGTGCGCGCGCGCGTGAGGCTCGTGCTCCTCGCGGTCCTCGTCGTGGCGGCGAGCCTGGCCGCGACGCAGCGTCCGTTCTCGCGCGCCCAGTTCGAGTTCGGGACGACGCGCACGCTCGAGGGCTGGATCGAGGCGGAGCCGCACCCGACCCTCGTCGTGTGGCGAGGCGGGGACCAGGCCTCCTGGTCGCGCTACCTCCTCACCGCCTTCGGCAAGTTCGGCGCGCCGGAGGAGGTCGCGGCACTCGCCGGCAAGAAGGTCCGCGTGGAAGGCACGCTGATCCACCGGGACGACCAGGTCATGCTCGAGCTCGCGGACGGCGGGGTGGAGGTCCTGGAGCCCCGGCCGGGCGAGACGGCCCCGAGCTCCGACCCCGAGCGCCTGGGCACGGTGACGCTCGAGGGCGAGATCGTCGACTCGAAGTGCTTCCTGGGCGTGATGAAGCCGGGGAACGCGAAGACCCACCGCGCCTGCGCCGTGCGCTGCATCAGCGGCGGGATCCCGCCGGTGCTCCTGGTGCGGTCCGAGGACGAGACCGCGCGCTACGTGCTCCTGGTCGGCGAGGACGGCGGGAACCCGGGCCCGCACCTGCTCGACCGCGTGGCCGAGCCCGTGCGCGTGACCGGTGCGCTGGAGCGCCGCGGGGACCAGCTCTCGCTGCGCGCGGCGGTGGAGGAGTTCGAGCGCGTGGACTAGGGGGAACCCTGTCCGATCCGCCCGCGGACCTCGTACCCGAAAGCGTTTCCGAGCCGGCCGGGGCCCCCAGGAGGGACGATGTCCGCCCGGGCGCCCGGAGGCCCGGACCCAGACCGGATCTCGCCCTGGACACCCCGGCCATCGGGGCCCGTTGAGAGGTCGAGACTCCCTCGAAAACATTGATACGGATATCCTTCTGCGGGCTATGTCCCCGGCAGGCCTCTCGAGACCCCTCCCGCGTCCCCATCGAACGCTCCCGGAACCCATGAGCACCTCTCCTCGGATCCCCACTGGAACCCTGGTCCTCCTCGGCCTCGTCGCCAGCTGCTCCGGAGGCGGCGGCGGCGGTGGCGGCAACGGAGCCCAGGCTGGAGGCTTCCAGATCACGAGCATGTCCATCCCGGACGGCTCCGTCTGGCAGATCAACCGACCGATCGAGTTCGGGTTCTCGTACCCGGTGGACTTCACGTCGGTGAGCTCGAACACGATCAACATCACCTCGACCGACGGGGTTCCGGCGACCGGGAGCTTCGCGTTCAAGCGCAGTGACCTGGACGGCGACGGGATCGCGGAGACCGTGGACCGCCACACGATCGTCTTCCAGCCGAACTGCCCCACCGCCTCGGACCTCTCGGACGCGGGTCTGACGCCGGACGGCAGCGACTACCTGATCACGATCGTCGGGCGCTCGAGCGGGACGAACAACACGCTGCGCGACACCGACGGGCGGCAGCTGGACCTGACCCAGACGCGCGCGTTCAGCACGCCCAACTCGATCGACACGAGCATCATCTTCCTCGACACGACCGCCGGCGCGCCGCTGCCCGTGGTGCGCAACACGGGGGCGAGCACGGTGACCGACGGCGTCACCTACGTCGAGGTCGGAGGGAACCCGGACCCCGCCTCGCGGATGTTCTTCGAGTTCGACGCGACCACGCAGACCTACGCGCTCGTACCGGGACCGGCGGCGCAGTCGGAGACCCCGCTGAACCTGTACTCCGACGACGGTTCCGCCGTCGCGGTCGTGATCGCGTTCAACCAGCCCGTGGACGTCAGCGAGACGAACCTCTCCGACCGACGCCTGCGCCTCGAGTTCCAGGACGCGAACGGGGACTGGATCCCGATCGAGCCGCGGGTCGAGCTGGTCTCCAACTGCACCGAGACCGGCTCCTCCACCCGCCGCGGGCCGGGCGGCCTGCCCCCGACCGAGAGCAC
>CAZDYS010000737.1:0-2190 GCA_964509445.1 uncultured Planctomycetaceae bacterium | reverse complement strand
GGCGCGGCGCGCGCGCTGAAGTGCCCGCCGTCCCCGCGGAGCCCCCCGCCGCGCTCGTTCCCCCGGCGGGTCCGCCCTCCTCCTCGACCGCCGGCGAGGACGCTCCGGTCAGCGGTGCGCTCCCCGCGAGAGCCTCGGGCCCGACCTCCTCCAGCAGCGTCGTCTCGAAGAGGCCGGCGCGGTTCTCGTGGACGTGCGTGCCGCTCTGCGAGAGCGTGACGAGGTCCGGGTCCGCGTCTCCGTCGACGTCGATCCAGAGCGCGTCCTGCACGCCGTCCGTGAGGAGCCCGACCTCCTCGTTCGCCCGGGCGAAGGCGCCGGAGTCGTTGCGCAGGAAGTGGAGGCTGCCGTCCCGACCGACGAGGAGCAGGTCGGGGTCGCCGTCCCCGTCGACGTCCTCCCACAGCACGTGCCGGACGCGCGGCGGCTGGTAGGCCCCGAACGCGTCCCGAGCCGGTGCCAACCGGCCGTCCATCTCGCTGCGGAAGAGCACGAGGCGACCGTCCGCGTGCTGGACCGCGAGGTCCGCGAGCCCGTCCGCGTCGAAGTCGACCCGGTGCAGGCTTCCCGCGTCGGCTCGCTCCGTCGAGAGCGGGGACGCGAGGGAGGTCGGCCGCTGCGCGCTCGCCGAGGCCGGCCAGGACGGAAGGGCGAGGAGGACGAGCGCGGTCGCGAAGGGAGGAGACGAACGAGGCATCGGGGCGATCGAGGACGGGGAAACGCGGGCGGAGACGAGCTGGACGGACACCTCCGCCCTCGCTCCGCACGTCTCCCGCGAACCACGGCCCGCAGAGGACAGCGAATCCGGGATTCTCGCGGGCTCCTCGCGAGAGAGGCGCGAGCCCGGTCACGACGAGACCCCGCGACGGGGGCTCGGGTAGGATCGAGGCCCGGCCCCCCACCGCGACGCATGCCTCCCCCGCCCGCCGACTCGAACGTCACTCAGCTGCTGCAGTCCGTGGGGCTCGGGGACCAGCGCGCCTCGGACGAGCTGCTCGGCATCCTGCAGGACGAGCTGCGGCGCGCCGCGGGCGAGAAGCTGAACCGCCTGCCTCCGGGGCGGACGCTGCAGCCGACGGCGCTCGTGCACGAGGTCTACCAGCGGCTCGTCGGCCAGGGTCCGCTGGGCGTGAAGGACCGGCGCGACTTCCTGCGCTTCGCGGTGCGCGCGATGCAGGACGTCCTCGTGGAGACGTCGCGACGGAAGGCAGCCCTGAAGCACGGCGGGGACCGTCGGCGCGTCGATCTGACCGCCGAGGGACTCACGGCGGACGTGCGACCGGAGGAGCTCTTCGCGCTGGACGAGGCGCTGACGGCGCTCGCGGAGAAGGACGCGCGCAAGGCCGAGCTCGTGCGCCTGCGCTTCTTCGTCGGTCTCTCGGAGGAGGAGATCGCCGAGGTCCTCGAGGTGTCCGTACGGACGGTCCGCCGCGACTGGCGCTTCGCGCGCGCCTGGCTGTCGAAGACCCTGGCCGGTGAGGACGAGCTTTGAGCGCCGATCGCTGGAGGCGGATCGAGGAGCTGTTCGAGGCCGCGCTGGAGCAGGCCCCCGAGGAGCGCGACGCCTTCCTCGCGCGCTCCTGTGGCGCGGACGACGCGCTGCACGAGGAGGTCCGGGCCCTGCTGGCCGCCGACACGGACCAGCCGGACTTCCTCGACGACCTCGCGCGGCGCGCCGGCGTCGGCCCGAACGCGCACGCCTCGCTCTCCCTCGAGGAGCACCGCTTCACGTCGGCCGGCTCCTACCGCATCGTGCGCGAGCTCGGTCGGGGCGGCATGGGCACGGTCTACCTCGCCGAGCGCGCGGGCAAGCAGTTCCAGCAGGAGGTCGCGCTCAAGGTCGTCAAGCGCGGCATGGACTCCGATCTCGTGCTGCAGCGGTTCCTGCGCGAGCGCCAGATCCTCGCGCGCCTGCAGCACCCGGGGATCGCCCGCTTCTTCGACGGCGGACGGACGGACGGCGGACAGCCGTACTTCGCGATGGAGTATGTCCCGGGTCAGCCGCTCACGGAGTTCTGCGACGCCCACCGGCTCGGTGTCGAGGCGCGCCTGCAGCTGTTCCTCGAGGTGTGCGAGGCGCTGCAGTACGCGCACCGCAACCTGGTGGTCCATCGCGACCTCAAGCCCTCCAACATCCTCGTGACCGAGCCCGGTGAAACGCCCTCCGGCGGCGGCCGCGTGAAGCTCCTG
>CAZDYS010000736.1:0-2195 GCA_964509445.1 uncultured Planctomycetaceae bacterium | reverse complement strand
GCTCGAGCGCGCGAGCGCGCGGGAGACCGCGGCGCGCGTGGCCCTGGGCGGACTCGCGCGCCAGGTGCTGGAGGCCTTCGGCGTCGAGCTGTTCGCCCACGTCGTCGCCCTCGGCGGGGAGTCCGCGCGACCGGATGCCTGGGAGGCCGCGGCCGACGACCGGGTCGCGCTGCGCGAGGCGAGCCCGTTCTTCTCCCTCGACCCGGAGGCGGACGCGCGCTTCAAGGCCGCGGTGGACGCGGCGCGCGAGGACCGCGACACGCTCGGCGGCGTGTTCGAGGTGCGCGTCACGGGGTTGCCGCCGGGGCTCGGGAGCTACGCCTCCGGGCCGGAGCGCATGACCGCGCGCCTCGGCGGCGCGCTATTCTCGATCCCCGCGATGAAGGGCGTCGAGTTCGGGCTCGGCTTCGGCGTCGCCGAGGCGCCCGGCAGCCGGGTCCACGACCCGATCGTCCCCGCGGAGACGCCCTGGGGCCGGTTCGGACGCTCCAAGAACGACGCCGGCGGCCTCGAGGGGGGACTGACCACCGGCGAGCCGCTCGTGATGCGCGTCGCCATGAAGCCGATCCCCTCCCTTAAGAAGGGGATGCCCACCGTCGCGTTCGGCACCCACGAGGAGGTCCGGGCGACCTACCAGCGCTCCGACGTGACCTCCGTCCCGGCCGCCAGCGTGGTGGGAGAGGCGGTCTGCGCGCTGGAGCTGGCCTCCGCCTTCCTCGAGAAGTTCGGCGGCGACGCGCTCGAGGACGTGCGCGCGGCCTTCGCGAGCTGGTCCGAGCGGGTGCGCGGTCTCTGAGGGCGAGGCGGCGCACGCGGGCTTTTCGCCGCCGTCGCGCCCCGATCGGCCGGCTCGCGGGACCCCGCGGCCCGGGGAGGGCGCGGCCGCATAGAGAGATCCCCCAGAAGGAGCGCAAGAATCCCGCGGAGCGCGCTTGCGGGAGGGGGGCGGGGCAGTAGGATCTCTCGCCCATCCGCGCGCGGGGCCCGGCCACCAGACCGCTCTCGGGTGCTCTGCCGCGCCAGCGTAGCTCAATTGGCAGAGCCCCTGATTTGTAATCTGGAGGTTGTGGGTTCGAGTCCCACCGCTGGCTCCATCCCCCGCACGGACGCTCTCTGGACAGCTCTTTCGATCACGGCCGGGTCGCCGGCGCTTCGGCGCAACGACCCCTCGGCACGCTCGCGTGCCGGGATGCTCCCTAACAACGAGACAGGAACACGATGAGACGGGAGCGACCGCGCCCCTTCGCTCGCGCCGAACCCTCGGCCGCCCGCGAAGCGCCGGCCGCGGTTGCGTTCGTACCGGACATCACGCGCATCGCCTCGCGGCGATCGACGGCTTCATCGCGCCCCACGGGCGCGGCGAACCCCGGGGGGATTCCCGAGCGGCCAAAGGGGTCAGACTGTAAATCTGATGGCCACGCCTTCGCAGGTTCGAATCCTGCTCCCCCCACCACCTCGCAGCTGCCGAGCGCGTACCGTCTCGTCCCCACGTTTTGCGAAGCGTTCCCGTTTCGCGAGGCGCTCCCCGCTCCGGGCGAGTCGCTTCCCGGGAGCGGCTTCGGGAACCCGCCTCGGCGGGCACCCTTCGCGGGCGTAGTTCAATGGTAGAACGTCAGCCTTCCAAGCTGAACACGTGGGTTCGATTCCCATCGCCCGCTCCACGCCAGGACTCGCAGGACGTGGCACCGCTTTCCGGGCTGCTGTAGCTCAGTGGTAGAGCACTTCCTTGGTAAGGAAGAGGTCATGGGTTCAAGTCCCATCAGCAGCTCCATTCTCTCTCTCAATTCGACTCTCAGCCGACGCGACGATGTTCGCCGCGTCGGTCGCGTCTACTTCCAAATCACAATCCCGAGCGGCGTTCGCGTCGCCCTATCCCAACGAGCCGGGCCAAGGCCCTGGTGAACCACCTAGCAAGATGGCTAAGGAAGTCTTCGAGCGGACGAAACCGCACTGCAACGTCGGCACCATCGGCCACGTCGACCACGGCAAGACGACCCTCACGTCGGTGATCTGCCGCGTGCAGGCGCTCCGGGGTCTGGCCAAGGAGATGGCCTTCGACGAAATCGACAAGGCCCCGGAGGAGAAGGCGCGTGGCATCACGATCTCGACCGCGCACGTCGAGTACGAGACCGAGAACCGCCACTACGCGCACGTCGACTGCCCGGGTCACGCCGACTACGTCAAGAACATGATCA
>CAZDYS010000735.1:0-2195 GCA_964509445.1 uncultured Planctomycetaceae bacterium | reverse complement strand
CCGGACTCGCTTGTCCCGGCGCACCTCCGTAGCCGATAAGAGGGCGGTCCTCCGGCCCCTCCTCGCCCTCGTGTTCCTCCTCCTCGTCCTCACGGCCCTCGCGTTCGCCGCGCCCGTCTCCGCCCAGGAGACGGCCGTTCCGCCTTCGCGCGACGCCCTGGTGACGCGGGACGCGCGGATCTCCTTCTCGGCCGAGGCCTCGACCCGCGCCTTCGAGTTCCTGGAGGCCGGCCTGATCGGGGAGAGCGGGGAGGCGCCGACGCCCGAGGAGACCGCTGCCGCGCTCTTCGCGTTGGCCGCAGGCGGGAGTCCGGGCGACGTTCCGCGCCTGGAGTCCTTCGCGCGGACCGCCCGGGGAGACCTGCGCGAGGCCGCGCTCTTCGCGCTCGGCTCCATGGGGCGGCCCGCCGGGCTGGCCGCTCTCGAGCGCACGATCGAGACGGACCTCGCGGGAGTGGAGGGCGCTCTCCTGGTCGCCTGCCTGCGCGCCCAGGAGCTCGGTGCCGAGGGGGCGCCGGACGTGCTGGTCGCGGCGGCTCCGTCCCTCGCGCCGCCCTTCGACGAGCTCGCGCTGGGTCTCGTGAGCGCCGACGGTCTGAGCGCCCTGCCGGACGACTTCGGACCGCTGGCGCGCTACTACGAGCTCCGCTGGGGAGCCGCCAAGGCGTTCGGGCGCATCGACGGCAAGCGCTACGCCGTCCTGGTGCTCGACGAGCTCCACCGGGACGAGGACTTCCTCGACGGTCTCCTGCTGCGCGCCGCGGCCGTGGTGTTCGGCGAGGCGGTGGACGACTACGTCGAGGAGCTGCTCTTCGCGGACCCGACGCCGGCGCGGCTGCGCGCCGCGATGTTCGGTTACCGACGCGTCCTGGTGCGCCTGGTCGAGCGCGGCTGGATCCCGAGCGAACAGGAGTGGAGTGCGCTCTTGTCCGTCGCCGGTCCGCTGCCGGAGCGTGATGCGGAGGAGCTCTGGAAGCTGGGGCTCGACACCCCGCCGGAGACGCGCGAGCGCGTTTCCCTGCGCCTCTTGAGGAACGGCTCTCCGCCGCCGCCCCTGTGGTTCGAACGCCTCAAGCAGCGGTTCCAGCCGGAGGGCTGGCTCGCGTTCTTCCTGTCCGCGGGCGATCGCGCGGACACGGACCTGATCCCGGACCTGACCACGCTGCTCGCCCGCGTCGAGGATCCGAGCTTCGTCCCGCACGGGTGGGTCGCGCTCGCGCGCCTCGGACACGTCCCCTCGATCAGCAAGCTCGAGGGAGCGCTCGCGGCCGAGCCCGGTCCGCTGCGGGAGCGGTGCCTCGCGGCCCTGGCGCGCGTGGCCTACGACCCGGCCATCGGGCCCTGGCTCAAGAAGGCGGCGGAGATCGAGACGCTCACGCCGACCGAACAGAGCCACTTGGCGGCCGGCGCCGTCCTGGCGGGGCGCGCTCCGGACCGGCCGCTCCTGCGCACGGCCCTTCGTCGGGGTCGCCTCGCCTCGCCGTTCGTCTCCGCGACCGTGCTCGCGCTCGCGAAGAAGCCCCAGCCCGAGGACCTGGTCGTGCTGGGGGAGCTGTTCCCGCGCGTCGAGGATCCGGAGCTCAACCTGAGCCTGGCGGTCGGCCTGCTGCTGAACCTCGAGCCGCGCGTCCGCCGCATCCTGCGCGCCGCGCTGTGGGGGGACGACTGGGCGCGCAGCATGCTCGCGGCGGGGCTGTTCTACCGGGTGGGCGGCTACCACGTGCTCGCGGACGAGATCGCCTCCGCTCCCGGCGGCCTCTCGGACGAGCGGCGCCGCAGCGTCGGCTTCGCGCTGGGCGAGTTCGGCGGCCTGCCGGCCCTGGAGCGCTACCGGCGCGAGAATCCGCGCGCGAGCGAGCGGGACCCTCTGCTGCAGGGTGCGCTCCTGGGCGCGCTCGCGGCCGAAAGGGCCGACGACTAGCGGGCCGGGATCCTCCCGTGCCGGCTATCATCCGGCGATGGAGAGCAAGCGAATCGGATTCCTGGGCGTGCCGATGGACCTCGGCGGTGGGCTGCGCGGCGTCGACATGGGGCCGAGCGCGATCCGCATCGCGGGGCTCGGCGCGAGCATCGAGCGGCTCGGCCACGCGTTCTCCGACTACGGGAACGTGCCGGTCCTGCGTCCGGAGGGCCGAGACCCGAAGGACCCGAAGGCCCGCTTCCAGTACAACCGCGAGCTCGTCGCGATCCTCGAC
>CAZDYS010000734.1:0-2197 GCA_964509445.1 uncultured Planctomycetaceae bacterium | reverse complement strand
CCCTGGCCGATCTCTTCGCCGAGCTGAACCGCGACGCGGGCCTCACGCTGATGGTGGTGACGCACAGCCTGCCGCTCGCCGAGCGCATGGGGCGCACCCTGCGCCTGGCGGGGGGATCGCTCGGATCCCCCGATCCGGCCTCGACGACGGCCTCCGCCGGGGGCTGAGCCCGGCCGCCCATGAACGTCGGGACCCTCGTCCGCGCCAGCCTGCGCCACTTCTGGCGCTCGCACCTGGGCGTCCTCGCGGGCTGCGTGGTCGCAACGGCGACGCTGGTCGGCGCGCTCGTCGTGGGCGACTCGGTGCGCCACACCCTCGGACGCCGCGCGGACGCGCGCCTGGGCCAGGTCGAGACCGTCCTGTCGTCCGGAGACCGGTTCTTCCGTGACGCGCTGGCGGAGGAGCTCGGTGCGAGCGCCGTCGTGCTGCTGCCCGGCGTGGCGTCGACGGCCCGCGGCGACCGCCGCGTCCCCGACGTGCGCGTCCACGGCATCGATCGGAGCTTCTTCGGGCTGGCTCCCGCGGACGCCGGCGCGGCGCCGGATCTCCCGACCGAGGACGAGGTGCTGCTCTCGCGGGCGCTGGCGAGCGCGCTCGAGGTGGAGGGGGGCGACACGCTGCTCCTGCGTCTCGAGCGTCCGAGCGCGATCCCGCGCGACATGGCGCTCGCGCCGGAGGACACGACCGTCGCGCTGCGGCTCACGGTCGCGGGCGTCGTCGGGGACGAGGGCTTCGGCCGCTTCGGGCTCGCGACCACGCGCACGGCGCCGCGGAACCTGTTCCTCTCGCGCAGCTTCCTGCAGCGCGAGCTCGGGATCGAGCCCCGCTCGAACCTGATGCTGGTCGGTCCGTCTTCCGGCGAGAGCCCGGCGGAGCTCGACCGACGCCTCCGGACCCACTGGACCACCGCGGACGCGGAGCTGACGGTGACCGCTCTCGAGGACGGGCGGCGCGAGCTGGCGACCGCGCGCATCTTCCTCGACGAACCGATCGTTGATGTGCTCTCCGGTGCCGAGGCGCTCTCCGCGACGCGCCTGCAGGCGATCTTCACCTACTTCGTGAACGAGCTCGCGCTCGAGAGCCGCGCCACGCCGTACTCGATGGTCACGGCCGTGGCCGCACTGCGCGGCGAGCCGGACGAGGCCTGGCGCGGCTTGGTCGTGGACGACGCAGGCGCCATCGTCCTGAACGAGTGGCTGGCGGACGACCTGGCGGCGACGGACGGAGACGAGGTGACGATCTCCTACTACGCGGTCGACCCCTCGAACCGCCTGGTCGAGCGCTCGCGTTCCTTCCGGGTGAGCGGCGTCCTCCCGCTCGAGGGGGCCGCGGCCGATCCGTCGCTGATGCCCGCGTTCCCGGGCCTGGCGGACGCCGAGAACTGTCGCGAGTGGGAGCCCGGGACGCCGGTCGACCTCGAGAAGATCGCGGACGAGGACGAGGTCTACTGGGACGAGCACCGCGGCACGCCGAAGGCCTTCGTGTCCCTCGACGCCGGTCGCGAGATGTGGGCCAGCCGCTTCGGCGCGCTGACCTCCGTGCGCTTCGACGCGGCGGACGAGGAGCGCGTGGTCGAGACGCTCCTCGCCGAGCTGGACCCCCGCTCGCTCGGGCTCGCGTTTCGGGACGTGGGCGGAGCGCGCGAGGCGGCCAGCGACGCGCCGGCGGGCATCGCTCGGCGCTCCCTCGGACTCTCCTTCTTCCTGATCGTCGCGGCGCTGCTCCTCACGACGCAGCTGTTCCTGTTCGGCATCGAGGCGCGCGCGAGCGAGCTCGGACTGTACGCGGCCGTCGGCTTCCGGCCTGCCCAGGTGCAGCGCATGCTGCTCGTCGAGAGCGCCTGCGTGGCGGGACTGGGAGTCCTCCTCGGCGCTCCGCTCGGGCTGGGCTACACGCGACTCGTCCTGGGCGGGCTGCGCACGATCTGGAGCGGGGCCGTCGCCGGCCTCGAGATCACCTACCACGCGAGCCCGGTCACGGTCGTCGTCGGCGCGGGGATCGCGTGGCTCGCGACGCTCTCGACCGTGGGGTTCGCGCTGCGCCGCGCCGCGCGCGTCCCGGCCACCCGGCTCCTGTCCTCGCGCCAGGGAGTCGGGTCCCGCGGAGCCGCGCCCTCTCCAGCGCGCAGCGGGATCGCCGCGGCGCTCCTGGTGCTCGTCGCGGTCGGCGTGCTCGCGACCATCGATCCGTCCTCGGG
>CAZDYS010000733.1:0-2202 GCA_964509445.1 uncultured Planctomycetaceae bacterium | reverse complement strand
CCTCGTGACCGAGCCCGGTGAAACGCCCTCCGGCGGCGGCCGCGTGAAGCTCCTGGACTTCGGCATCGCGAAGCTGCTCGGAGAGGACGAGGACCCGTCGACCGACACGCTCACGCAGACGGGCATGCCGCTGATGACGCCGGAGTACGCGGCGCCGGAGCAGGTCCGCGGGGAGCCGGTCACGACCGCTGCGGACGTCTACGCGCTCGGCGTGATCCTGTACGAGCTGCTCTCGGGCCATCGCCCCCACCTCTTCGCCGGCCGGTCGCGCGAGGAGATCGCGCGCGCGCTGCAGGACGACGACCCGCTCCCGCCGAGCGCCGCCGTCGCCCGTGGAAAGGGCGAGCGCGAGGCCGGAGCCCACGGACCGCTGACGACCGACCGGCTGCGTCGCCGGCTCGCGGGCGACCTCGACACGATCACCCTGACGGCGCTCCGCAAGGAGCCCGGTCGCCGGTACGCCTCCGCGGAGGCGCTGGCGGAGGACGTGAAGCGGCACCTGGCCGGCCTGCCGGTGCTCGCGCGCAAGGACAGCGCCGCCTACCGGCTGCAGAAGTTCGTGCGCCGCAACCGCCTGGCCGTGTCCGCCCTGGCGCTGGTGCTGCTCTCCCTGACGGCGGGTCTCGGGCTGAGCGTCGTGCAGGCGAAGAAGGCGCGGGACGAACGGGATCGTGCGCAGCTCGAGCGCGAGCGCGCCCAGCTCGAGGCCCGCAAGGCCGAGAGCGCGCTCGAGTTCCTGGTCCGGGTCTTCGAGGTCGCCGACCCGCGCGAGACCGGCGGCGAGGTGCTCACCGCGCACGAGATCCTGACCCAGGGCTCCCAGCTGGTCGAGTCGGAGCTCGCGGGGCAGCCGGAGGTCCAGGCGACGCTCGACGATGCGATCGGACGCGTCTACGTCGGGCTCGGACGCCTGGTCGAGGCCCGTCACGCGTTCGAGCGCTCCGTCTCGCGATGGAAGGAGGAGGTCGGCCCCCACCACGCCGAGGTAGCGCTCGGCATGGCCCGACTCGCCAACGTCTCGCGCCTCGAAGGCGACTACGCCGGAGCGGAACCGCGCTTCCGCGAGGTGCTCGCCCTGCAGCGCGAGCTGCACGGGACGGACCACGAGGACATCGCGTCGACGCTCGATCAGCTCGGACTGCTCGTGCTCGCGGACGGTCGCGCCGAGGAGGCCGTACCGCTGCTCGAGGAAGCGCTCGAGATGCGCCGCAGGGTGTTCTGGCCGGAACACCGCGACGTCGCCGTCAGCCTGAACAACCTCGCCGGCGCCTTCGCCTCGATGCAGCGACACGACGAGGCGATCGTGCTGTTCCGCGAGGCGATCGCGATCTGGCGCGAGGTGATCGGCCCGAAGCACCCGGACGTCGCGGTGGCGATGAACAACATCGCGCGCATCCTGAAGATCCGCGGTGACCTGGACGAGGCGGAGCCGCTCTACCGCGAGGCCCTCTCGATCTGGCGCGACCACTACGGGGACGGTCATCCCAACGTGTCCGTCATCCTCGGGAACCTGGCGGCGCTGCTGCGCCTGCGCGGAGACCTCGAGGCCGCCGAGCCGGTCTACCGCGAGGGACTGCGCGTCGCGCGCGAGACCCTGGGCGACGGACACTGGCAGGTCGGCGTCGCGATCAACAACCTCGGCAAGCTGCTGCACGACCAGCACGAGCTCGAGGACGCCGAGGCCTCGTTCCGCGAGGCGCTCGCGATCTGGGGAGCGGCCCACGGCGAGCACCAGGCGCGCGTGGTGATCGGTCGCACCAACCTGGCCTCCGTGCTCTACGACCGCGGCGCGCACGACGAGGCGGCGACCCAGTTCCGGCGCGCGCTGGAGATCGCGGAGGGCGTCTACCCCGAGGGGCATCCGCGCTTCGCGAAGGCGGAGCTCGGTCTCGGTCGCCTCCTGCTCGACGAGGGGTCCGTGGAGCAGGCCGACGCGCTCCTGACCCGCGCCCACGCAGGCATGCAGGCAAACTACGGCCCCGAGGACGTGCGTACGGCGGAGGCCGGTCGCTGGCTCGCGATCGCACGCCTGGTGCTGGAGCGCACCGAGGAGGCCGCGACGCTCCTGTCCGCCAGCCTGCGCGTGTTCGAACGCGAGTACGGCGCCGAGGACGAGCGCACCCTGGCCGTGCAGGAGGAGCTCGAGGCGCTGCGCTAGGGCGCTCCTCCCGTCGCCGCCCCGAAGGTCGCGGGGAAAAAAGG
>CAZDYS010000732.1:0-2206 GCA_964509445.1 uncultured Planctomycetaceae bacterium | reverse complement strand
ACCTGGGTCGTCCCGCTCCCGGACGACGTCTCGCTGGCCGGCTTCACCCTCCGCACGCAGGCCCTGCACGTGTTCGGCGTCACCCCTTACGCGCTCTCGAACGCGCAGGACCTCCTGATCGGCTCCTGAGGGGCGACGCGCGCTTCAGGCGTCCGTGTCGATCCCGGGGATGAGCTCGCGCAGGAGCGGGTTCGGGAAGCGGCGCGAGGGCGTGATGGCGTAGAACGTCTCGTGCAGGTCCGGCAGGCGCCGGATCTCGACCAAAGTGCCGGACTCGAGCTCGTCGCGCACGACGATCGGCGGGACGACCGCCAGCGCGGAGCTCTCCCGCGCCACGAGACGAAACATCGCCATGTCGTCGACCTCTCCGGCGATGTGCGGCCGAACGCCGAGGCGATCGACGAGGCGGTCGAAGCCGGTGCGGATGCTGCTCTCGATGGTGGGCAGGAGCAGCGGTTCGTGCGCGAGCAGGTCCGCGAGACGCCGGCCCTTCTTCACGCGGCCCGGGTGACCGACCAGGCTGACCGGCTGCTCCGCGATCGGGTGCGGGACCCAGGCCACGCTCGCGTCCCGCAAGGGCGCGACGTTCGCGAGCACGACGTCGATCTGGTGCGCCTCGAGTCGTCGCAGCAGGTCGCCGATCGTCCCGGACCGGATCACGAGCTCGACGTCGGGGCGAGGCAGGAGGGGTTGCAGGAACTCGATCTGGAAGTTGCGCGAGAGGGTCGCGAGCGCGCCGATCCGCAGCACGCGGCGCGTCGACTCCCCCTGCTCCACCAGCGTGCCGAGGAGCTCGTCCCCCAGCCGGAACACCGTGTCCGCGTACTCGAGCGCGATGCTGCCGGCCTCGGTGAGAACGAGGCGGCGCCCCTCACGCTCGAAGCGCGGGTGGCCGCGCTGCGCCTCCAGCTTCTTGATCTGTACGGAGACGGCCGACTGGGAAACGAGGAGCTTCTCGGCGGCTCGCGTGAGGTTGCCCTCGTGCGCCACGGCCCAGAAGTAGCGGAGATGGTGAAAATTGATCTCGGACATGAGCGGGTCTCGCTGGCGTGCGACCGCATTCGTTCTATGCGGACGAACGTTCCGTCGCAATCTTTGCATTGGATGAATACCTCGTCTCCTCCGACACTTCTTGTGGATCGAGGGGCGGTACCACGTCAGCGCGAGGGTCTCTCGGCTCTCGCAGGTCCCGCCCAGGCGTGTCACCACGCCACTCGATCCGCATCCCATTCGCTCTCGCACGAAGCACCGAGGGACCACGATGATCGAATACTCCCGCTCTCAGATCCTCCGAGCCGACTCCGACCAGGAGCACGCGCTGTACGACGGGACCCTCACTCCCGAGGAGGCCCGGGACATGGCCTTCGGGCTCCTCAAGGCAGCGCTCTCCGGGCACAAGCTGCGGAACCTGCGCTCGCAGGTGAACCGCGAACAGCCCGACGAGCACGCCGTGGCGCACATCCGCGCGCTCGAGGAGAGTCGCGAGGAGCTGAACAGCATCCTGAGCCAGGCCGCCGAGGCCGGCCAGCGCGTCCGGCTCCGCTCCGTGCTCCAGATCGAGCTCGAGAGCGATCCCACCTCCCGCATCCGCTGAGCCCTCGAGGCGCGGGCTGCCTGGGCCCTACGCCTCCGCGTCGCGCCCTTAGGCCTCGACGCAGGAGAGGACGCGCTGGGCCGTGCGGCTGAGCTCGGTCGCGGTGAAGGGCTTCTGCAGGAACTCCCAGTGCTCGGGGGTGTCCGGACCCGCGAGCGACTCCGGGGAGTAGCCGGACAGGAGCAGCACGGGGATCTCCGGCCTGCGCTCGGCGAACCGCCGGGCGAGCTCGACGCCACTGATCCCCGGCATGACGATGTCGGAGACGAGGAGGTCCACGGGCTCCTCGAGGAGCTGGAGCGCTGCCTCTCCGTTGCCCGCCTCCAGGACCTGGAATCCCGCCGTGCGCAGAGCGCGCGCGCTCAGGGAGCGAACCTCCGGGTTGTCCTCCACGAGCAGGACGCGGAGACCCGAGGAGTCGTCGATCGACCGCTCCCGCGCGCGGTGGCGCGCGGCGACCGTCTCCGCCTGGTCGGCGACGCGCGGGAGGAAGACCTCGAGGGTCGACCCGAGCCCGGGAGCGCTGCGCACCCGCACCCGCCCCCCGCTCTGCTCCACGGTCTCCGGGACCGTGGAGCAGAGCGGGACGAAGACCCCGAGGGCCGACCCGAG
>CAZDYS010000731.1:0-2208 GCA_964509445.1 uncultured Planctomycetaceae bacterium | reverse complement strand
GAGCGCCGAGCGCTGGCGTGCGCACCTGCCGGAGGTCGCCCAGGCCCCCGACGCACCGCCCCAGGTCCCGCTGCCGCCCCCGCCCCCCGACCCGACCGGGGGAGCGCCGGATCCCGCGGCCGATCCTCCCGAGCCGCCGGACCCGCTCGCGATGGCGCGCGGTCTGTACGAGGAGGCCAAGCTCGTCCTGGTCGAGCGCCTGCGCTCCGACTGGCGCGACGAGGACACGCGAGCGAACCTCGAGTGGATCCAGCGACGGCTGCGCGAGCTGGACGAGATCGAACGTCAGCGCGAAGAGCAGCAGGACCAGCAACAGGAGCAGGACCCGTCGGACGACTCCGAGTCCGAGGACGGCGAGGAGAACGAGTCCGAGGAGCAGGAGAACGATCAGGAGCAGGACGGCGACTCGGACGAGGAGCGCGCTCCCGAGGACCCGGAGGACGGCGAGTCCGAGGAGTCCGAGGAAGAGCCGCCGTCCGAGGACGAGGAGCCGCCCTCCGAGGATCCGAGCGAGCGTCCGGAGCCCGAGGCGGCGCCTCCCCAGGAGCAGGGCGGAGAGGCGAGCAGCCAGTCCGCGCCCGAGGAGGAGCGGCTGCTGACGCGCGAGGAGGTGATGCGCCTCCTGGACCAGCTGGACGACCTGGAAGACCAGCGCGAGGAGCTCGAGGCGGCGATCCAGAAGCAGCGTCGCGTTCCCGTGGAACGGGATTGGTGAGAAGCATGACGAGAACCCTCTGGCTGTTGCTCTTGTGGTGCGGACTGGCGAGCGCCCTCGCGCCGCAGCGGGATCCGACCGCGAAGATCCAGGCGAGCACGGGCGTCGCGCGCGTGGGGGAGCAGGTGACCCTGAAGATCACCGTCGCCGACGGCCGCAACGTGAAGGTGGTGGAGGTCCCTCAGGTCGAGGGGCTCGCGATCGGCAACCTCGTCGGTCCCTACAGCAGCTCCTACACCGTGCAGACCGGGCGCCGCGTGCGCAGCACGTTCGAGACGTCGTTCCAGGTGACCGTGCGCTCCACGCGTGAGGGGACCTACGAGATTCCCTCCTTCGTGATCGACGCCGACGGCACGCGCCTCGAGACCAAGCCGTTCCAGCTGAAGGTCGTCGAGGACCTGACCGGTTCGAACGTCGGCTTCCTCGAGGTCAAGCCGTCGCTGACGCGTGTCGTCGAAGGACAGCCGTTCACGATCGAGGTGGCGTTCGGCTGGGACAGCGCGTTGCGGATCAACAGCGCCGACTTCTCGCTCCCCTGGTGGGACGGACTGGCCGGCGTGATCGAGCTCGAGCAGCCCGACGCGCCTCGGGACGCGGAGCGCGTCGTCGTCAACCAGGAGCACCGCGTACCGGTCGAGCGCCTCCCGGCACAGGACGGTCGCTCGCGGCTGCGCATGGCGCGCCGGCTCCTGCCGACCCGGGCCGGGACGCTCACCCTGCCGACCAGCTTCCTCGAGTTCTCGCAGCGCACGGAGGGCGGCTTCCTGCAGCGTTCGCGCACGGTGGCGAACTACTTCGTCCGGGCCGACCCGGTGGAGATCGAGGTGATCCCGCTGCCGACCGAGGGGCAGCCGCTCGAGTACTCCGGAGCGGTCGGGCGGCTCACGGCGCGCGCGCGGCCTTCCACGCGCGACGTGGTCGTCGGCGACTCGATCAAGCTCACCGTGGAGTGGACCGGCGAGGGCAACCTCGAGTTCTTCGAGGCCCCGGACCTTGCGCTGGTCGACGCCTTCCGTGGGTTCCAGGTCTACGGCACGACGGAGACGAAGTCCTTCGAGAAGCGGACGGTCGTGTACGACCTCGCGCCGATCTCCGAGGAGGCCGTCGAGATCCCGTCGATTCCGCTCAGCGTGTTCGACCCCTACGAGGAGGCCTACGTGGAGGTCGCCACGGAGCCGATCGCGATCCGCGTGCGGCCCCTGGCGAAGAGCGTCACGCTCGACGGCGAGGAGGAGCGCGGCTTCGCGCGGGACGTGCGCGACATCGACGTGACTCCGCTCGGGGGTCGCCGTGCGCAGGGGTCGACCGGCGCGCTCACGGACACGCTGGTCCTCGGCACCTTCGGCGCGCTCCTGTGCGGCTGGCTCGGGCTGCGCACGCTGGTCCGTCGCAACGGGGACCCGGCCGCACCGCTGGAGCGCCGCCGGCGTCGCGCGGCGCGCGAGCTGACGCGCGCGCTGTCGGCTTCGGGCGGACCCGAGGCGGACCTGCAG
>CAZDYS010000730.1:0-2216 GCA_964509445.1 uncultured Planctomycetaceae bacterium | reverse complement strand
ACGTAGAGGTCGTCGACCGGCTGCAGCGCAAGATCCGCGATCCGCGCTGCTCCTGCGACCGTTCGCTGACGACGCTGGCCGAGGCCAAGCGCCTCGACGCGGACGTCTTCACCAAATCGTCGATCATGCTGGGCCTCGGCGAGACCCAGGACGAGGTCAAGGACGCCATGCAGCGCTTGCGCGACACGGGCGTCGAGTTCCTGACGCTCGGGCAGTACCTGCGCCCGAGCCCCAACCACGCTCCCGTGCGCGAGTACGTCGAGCCTGAGCGCTTCTTCGAGCTCGAGCGTCTCGGACGCGAGATGGGTTTCGAGTACGTCGCCTCGGGACCGCTCGTGCGCTCGAGCTACAAGGCCGGCGAGTTCTTCGCGGCGCGCCGCGTGCGCGAACGACGGGCCGAGCGAGATCAAGACAAGACGGAGGCACGCAGCTGATGGAAAGCACCCTGCTCAAGGTCATCGAGCCCGACGGCGGCATCAACGGCTACGACCCGGGCCTGACCGACGACGAGCTGATGCACTGCTACCGCACGATGCTGGCCGTGCGCGCGTTCGACGACACCTGCATGAAGCTGCAGCGCTCCGGCCGCATCGGCTTCTCGATCCCGAACAAGGGTGTCGAGGCGTGTCAGGTCGGCGCCGCCAGCGCGCTGCGCAAGACCGACTGGATCTTCCCCAGCTACCGCGACTTCGGCATGGCGCTGTACCACGGCATCAAGCCCGTGGACATGATGCACAACATGTTCGGCAACGCGTCGGACACGTCGCTCGGGCGCCAGATGCCGGTCCACTTCAGCTTCCTGGACCCGATCAAGTTCGTGTCGATCTCCTCGCCGATCGGGACGCACCTGCCGCAGGCGGTCGGTGCCGCGTTCGCGATGCAGCGGCGGGGTGAGGACGGGGTCGCGCTGGTCAGCTTCGGCGACGGCGGCACCTCGAGCCTCGGCTTCCACTCGGCGATGAACTTCGCCGGCGTCTGGAAGGCGCCGGTCGTGTTCCTCTGCCAGAACAACGGCTGGGCGATCTCCTGCCCGATCGAGGACCAGACGGCCTCGGACGGGTTCGCCGTGAAGGCCGACGCCTACGGCATGCCCGGCGTGGTCGTGGACGGCAACGACCTGTTCGCCGTCCGCAAGGCGATGCTCGAGGCCGTCGAGCGCGCCCGTTCGGGGGGCGGCCCCACGCTGATCGAGGCGAAGACGTTCCGCATGGGCGGGCACTCGACCTCCGACGACCCGTCGCGCTACGTGCCCGCCGAGCAGTTCGAGGAGTGGCGCAAGAAGGACCCGATCACGCGGTTCGAGAAGTACCTCGAGGCCTCCGGGCTCTGGACGCCCGAGAAGCGCGACGAGCTGCAGGCGACCCTCAAGGAAGAGATCTCCCAGGCCGCCCGCGACGCGGAAGCGGTCGGGCAGCCGCCGCTCGAGACGATCTTCTCCGACGTCTATCAAGAGCTGCCGGCTCACCTCCGCACCCAAGGCAAGGCTTCGTTCGAGCTCGCGCGCCGCAAGGGCGATGCGCAGTCCGGGGACGGCGAGTTCCCCCTCTAAATCCAATCCCATGCCCACGCTGACTCTGATCCAAGCGGTCAACGACGGACTGCACACCGCGATGCGGGAGGACGACTCCATCCACGTCTTCGGCGAAGACGTGGCCGAGAAGGGGGGTGTCTTCCTCGCGACCGAGAACCTCACGCGCGACTTCGGTGTCGAGCGCTGCTTCAACACGCCGCTCTCCGAGGACGGCATCGTCGGCACCGCCATCGGAATGGCGATGAACGGCCTGAAGCCGGTCGCGGAGATCCAGTTCCAGGACTTCATCTTCCCGGCCTTCGACCAGATCGTCAGCGAGGCCGCGAAGCTGCGCTACCGCTCCGGCGGCCAGTACACCGCGCCGATGGTGATCCGGACGCCCTACGGCGGCGGGATCCGCGGCGGTCTGTACCACTCGCAGTCCGGCGAGGCCTACTTCTGCCACACGCCCGGGCTCAAGGTCGTGATCCCCTCGACGCCGCACGACGCCAAGGGGCTGTTGATCGCGTCGATCCAGGACCCCGACCCCGTGCTCTTCCTCGAGCCGAAGGCGCTGTACCGCTCGGTGAAGGGCGAGGTGCCGGAGGGCAGCTACACGGTCGACCTGTCGACGACGCGTGAGGTGCGCGCGGGCAACGACGTCACCGTCTTCTGCTACGGCGCGATGGTCCCGGTCTGCGAGAAG
>CAZDYS010000729.1:0-2216 GCA_964509445.1 uncultured Planctomycetaceae bacterium | reverse complement strand
GGTCGAGCCACCCGTCCTGGTCGTGGTCGAAGAACCAGCACGCGAAGCTGCGGTCGGCGGGCTCCGTGACGCCGAGCTCCTCCGCCACGTCCGTGAACGCGAGTCGTCCTTCGGAGGAGTCGTTGCGGTAGAGCCGGTTCGGACCGAAGTTCGAGAGGTAGACGTCGAGGTCGCCGTCGTTGTCGTAGTCGCCGAGCGTGACGCCCTTCGCGTACCGGTCGTTCGTGATCCCGGCCTGCTGGGCGACGTCCTCGAAGCGCCCGTCCCCGAGGTTGCGGAACAGCTGCGTCGGATGATCCTGGCGGGGATCCTCGTCCACCATCGACTCGTTCGCCACGAGCAGGTCGAGCCGACCGTCCCCGTCGAAGTCGGCGAAGGCCGCGGCCTGGGTCGGGTAGGCCGGCGTCGCGAGCCCCGCCTCGTGCGTCACGTCGCGGAAGCGGCCGCCGTCGTTCCGGAGCAAGCTGTTGCGCAGGCGACCCTCCACGGTGAGCCAGGCACCGCGGAGGACCAGCACGTCCTGGTCCCCGTCTCCGTCGACGTCGCCGGCGATCAGGTTGAGGCCGCCCAGCTGATCCGCGACCCCCGACCGCTGCGAGACGTCTTCAAACGTCCCGTCGCCGACGTTGCGGTAGTGCGTCAGGCCTTCGGCCGGGTCGAAGGTCGAGGTGAGGATGTCCAGCAGCCCGTCCCCGTCGAAGTCCTCCACGGCGACGCCCCCGCACAGGTTGAACGCGTCGACCCCGAGCGCCGGGGCGACGTCACGAAAGCGCGGCACGCTGCCCTCGGACGCGAAGGCCTCCGGCGGGATCCGCTGGGCCTCGGGCAGTCCGCCCGGGTGCTCGCCCAGCGCCATGGCGGCCACGTTGGCGAGCCAGCGCGTCGGGAGGTGGTCCGGCTTGAACTCGAGGAACGCGAGGAACCCGTCCAGGGCCCGGCGCGCGGGCTCCTCGACCTCGTGCACGCCCCCGCCCGCCAGCGGGAAGATGCAGCACTCCGGGCGGTGACGCGCGATGCAGTTCTGGACCTCGGCCTGTCGCAGGTGCGCGACCGCGAGCCCGCGTGCGAGACGCTTCGCGCGGGGCGAACCCGGCTTCTCCGCGGCGGCGAGCCCTTCGTAGAGCGCGATCGCCTCGTCGACCTCGCCTTCGCGCAGCAGCCGCTGCGCGAGCGCGGTCTCCAGAGCAGCGCGCTCGCGTCCGCGCAGCGCCGGGTCCTCGAGCCGCTCGCGCATCCTCGTGCTCAGGGTGCGACTCATCAGCTCGCTGTCGCTCTCGAACAGCGCGCGCGCGACCTCTTCGAACTCGGCGCGCACGGAGGACGAAGGCGACGGCGGACTCACGGAGGGCTCCGCACCACACGCCCCCAGCCCGAGCGCCACGACGAGCGCGAGGCCGTTGCGTCTCACTGCGCGGGCTCTCCGTTCCAGTACCGCACGACCATCGCGAGGAACTCCTTCTCCTCCTCGCTCATGACGCCGTCCCGGTCCGTGTCGAAGCCGGCCAGCATCAGACGCTCGTTGTCCCAGATCGACTCGACGTAGGCCGTCGCGCGCGCGTCCTCGTCCGGGTCCAGCGTCCCGCTGCCGTCCGCGTCGAACAGCGTGACCAGGCTCTTCCAGATGTCGAGCAACCGGTTCGCCCGCTGCGCGTCCTCGCGGTAGGCGCGGTTGGTGGCCTCACGCAGCACCGGCAGGTCCGCGGGGTCGTCCACGATCACGTTGAGCCACGCGATCGCCATCTCGTTGTAGGACGCCTTCCCCGTCAGGACGCGGTGCGGCGGATCGAACGGGTTGCGCGGGTTGTTCGACGAGTTGTCGTAGGTGAAGCGCATCTCGATGCGGGTCCCCTCCGGCAGCGCGACCGGCTCGCGATAGCGGTAGATCTCCTGCCAGTTGGGGTCCCACTCCTCGATCAGGAGCAGCTCCTCGCGCTCGCCGGACGGAAGGTCCGCCCACACGTGCGCGCTCTTGCAGACGTAGTGCGCGTGCGGAGCGATCGTCATCGCCTTGGCGTCGACGGGCAGCGTGAAGGACTCCGACAGCGTGTAGTCCGACATGCCGGGGGGAATCGAGGCGCCCGGCCCGATGACGATCACGCCGGCCGGGAAGAAGCGCGGCTCCTCCTCGGCGAAGTAGAGGCCGACCTGCATCTGGATCGGCTCCGTCTTGCCGCTGGTCAGGAAGTGGGTGTCGAGCACGAAGTCCGTGCCCGCCG
>CAZDYS010000728.1:0-2228 GCA_964509445.1 uncultured Planctomycetaceae bacterium | reverse complement strand
TCAGGTCGCTCGTGAAGGTGGTCTCGGACAGGCCGAAGGCGCCGTTGGTGTCGCAAACGTCGTCGACGTAGGCAAGGCCAAGGGTGCCGCCGTCCAGGTCGCGCCCCGTGAAGAGGTGGTAGAAGTCCGCCTTGGTACCGTAGTCGAAGCCGTAGTAGCCCGACGTCAACCAGTCCAAGGTGAACTCGCTGAGCAAGTCCTCGGCGTCCGTCGAGGGGTGGACGTTCCCAGGTCCCGTCTCGAAGACCGCACCGACGAAGTTGAAGCGGAACGGTCCGACGCCGTTGTCGTCGTACTTCGCGCTGACCTCGCCCAGGAGCTGCTCGATGTTGGCCACGGCGTTCGGGATCGAGTTGCCCGCCCACTGGTAGTACTGGTTGTCGACGTGGCAGGCGAGGCCTCCGGCGCGGTAGCTCAGCATCTTGGCCTCGAGCGGCTCGTCGCCCGCGGAGTGAGCGTGCTCGTGCGAAGCGCCGCCCGCCCCCGAACCGGAGGGGGGCGAGGTCGACGAGTCTTCCTGGTCCCCCTCGGGCGGCGAGCTCCCGGGCGGCCGGACCGGATCGTGCACTCCACACTCGCCGCGACTCGCCGCGCGATTCGCGTGAGAGTAGAGCGCGTGCGAGAGGGGCGAAGCGTCCGGCACGTAGCGCGAGAGCGGCTCGATGGTCCAACGCCCCGCGGGCGTCTCGACGACGGCGCTCAGCCGTCCGAGCTCGTCGAGGCTGGCGCGCACCTCGGTGTCCGGCCGCCCGACGAGCTCGCCGCGATAGGTGCGCGCGGGCGGAGCCTCGACCTCGCGCGGGACCCCGCTCCCGTCGATCACGAGCAGGCGAAAGTCCGCGCTGCGCAAGGAGTACGGCCGCAGGTCGACCTCGACCCATTCCCCGTCGATCGGGAGCTGGGCGCGGAAGGGCGCGGGCTGGGCCAAGGCGGGGAAGACGAGCTCGAGCTGCAGCTCGGGGCGCCAGGGAGAACCGTCGGCGCGGACGAGCGGGCCGTCCTTGCCGTGCCAGGGCAGGGGAGAGCCGGACTGCGCCAGGCTCGCGCTCGCGAGCAGCCCCAGCGCGGCGGCCGAAAGGAAGGATTGTGAGAGGCGCATGGTCTCGACTCCTACTGCAGGTTGACGAGCACGAGCACGAGGCCGGTGCCCTCGTCGAGGGTGGACATCGCCTTGCCGACGACCGCGCCCTGACTGCGAGCGGCGTCGTCGGCGCGCATCGCGTGGCCGACCAGGCTCGAGGTGGTGAGCATGTCGCCGGCCGCGATCGCGCCGTTCTCGGCCGTCGCCTGGACCCAGACGCGCCCAGTCATCGCGACGAGCACCTCGCCGTCGAGCACGCCCTCCTGGCCGAGCTGCAGGCCGGGGTTCACGCCACCGGCACCGCTGACGACGCCGGCCACCTTGCGGTCGTAGGCCCCGCTCGAGGCGATCAGCTCGCCCGGGTTCTGCGCGTCGATGACGACCAGCGTGCCCGGCTCGAGCTCCTGGCTCGAGTCGAAGCCCTCGACGATGTCGGCTCCGCCGGCGATCTCGAGCACGGGAACGCGGACGACCCCGCTGTCGAGGACCATCTCCGTCTCGAGGACGTTGGTGCCGGTGAACTGACGGATGCTGAAGGCGTTCGCGCTGTCGAAGTAGCCGAGGTGGGTCTGCTCGAGGCCGCCGTCCTGCTGGAAGCGCAGCACGGGTTGGTCGCCCTCACCGGAGTTGTTCGAGTCGGCGGTGATGTTGAGCTCCGCGTCTCCCGAGCTGACCACGTCAATCCGACTCTGCGTGCGCAGCGTCCCGTTCACGTCCAACTGGAACACCGGCGAGTTGGTCCCAATGCCGACGCGCCCCGTGTTGTCGATGACCAGGCGATTGTGGATCAAGCCCGACCCCCCCACGACCTCGCGCTGGTCGTCCGCGATCGCGAGGAAGCCGCTGTTGGCTCCGCTCGCGCTCACGTTGATGCCGAAGGTCTTCCAGTCCGTGGAGAAGTCCCCCAGGGGTGAGCGCGTGATGGTGACTCCGGGACTGGGCTTGTCGCGCTTCAACCCCAGCGAACCTCCACTACCGACGACCTCCAGGAGGAAGGTCGGGCTGTCCGTGCCGATGCCGACCCGGCCGGCATTGTAGTAGGCATCCGCACCGTTCAGCAGGAAGGGCGAGGCCCCCTCGGGGCCCGTGGGCCCGGCGGGACCCGCGGCGCCGGCGGGACCCGCGGCGCCGGCGGGACCCTGGGGAC
>CAZDYS010000727.1:0-2230 GCA_964509445.1 uncultured Planctomycetaceae bacterium | reverse complement strand
GGTCCTCGGGCGGAGCGTCCTTGATCGATGCGTGCAGGGCGCCGACCGGTCCCGCCTTTCCGAGGTAGGACCGGTTCAGCGCCGCGAGCGCGTCCGCGTCCGCCGCCTGGGCGATCGCGGCCAGCGCCTCGTCGTGGATCGACTGCGCCTCTTGGCTGAGCATCGGAGCCGGACTCCGCCGGTCCGCGGGCTAGGCGCGAGCGGAGTTGGCCTGCTCGACGAGCGCGTCGAACACCGCCGGCTCGTGGATCGCCAGCTCGGACAGCTGCTTGCGGTTCAGCGTGACGCCGGCCTTCTTGAGGCCGTCCATGAACCGCGAGTAGTTCGTGCCCCGCATGCGCGCGGCCGCGTTGATCCGGAGGATCCAGAGGCGACGGAACTGGCGCTTCTTCTGCCGGCGGTCGCGGTAGCTGTAGGCCCAGGCGCGGACGACCGACTCGCGGACCGTGCGCCAGAGCTTCGAGCGGCCGCCGCGGAAGCCGCGGGCGCGCTTGAAGAACCGGACCTTCTTTTGGTGACGGGGAGCTCCGTAGGTGACGCGAACCATGGAATCAGACCCCCATCATCTTCTTGACCAGGCGAGCCCACGTGCCGGTGAGCACGATCTTCTCGCGGAGGGCGCGCCTCTCCTTGCCGTTGTGGATCGCGTGCATGTGGCCGCGAGCCGGCTTGGAGCACTTGACCTTGCCGTTCTTGGTGACCTTGAACCGGCGCTTGCAGGAGCCTTTCGTCTTGAGCTTGGGCATCGTTCTCGTGGTTCGGGACTCTCGCCGCGTGGCCGGTGCGAGAGGCGGACGGATCCCCGGTCGCTGGAGCCCAGGACCGCTTGCGGGGGCGCGAGACGACCCGGCCGGCCGCTTTCGCGCTTGGAAGGCCGAACAGACTAGCGGGACGGGCCGCGGCCGCCAAGCGCCCCGCGGAGGATTCTGCCGCATCGGCAGGCCTTCCGTCCCGACCCCCCACCCGCCACGGGGAGGACGGACGGGACGGGCCGGGGTTGCACCGGAACGCGCGCCTACTTGCGCGCCAGGAGCATCGTCATCCGCGGACCGTTCATCTTGGGCTTCGTCTCGATCTTCGAGATGTCCCCCAGGGTCTCCGCGACGGTCTCCATCACGCGGTAGCCCATCTCCGGGTGCGCGCGCTGCCGCCCACGGAAGATGCAGACGACCTGGACCTTGTGGCCCTCCTCGAGGAACTTGCGGCCCTGGACGAGCCGGTACTCGAGGTCGTGCTTGTCGATGGCCGGCCGGACCCGGAGCTCCTTGAGCGTCGAGTGGGCCTTCGCCTTGGCCGCCCCGCGCTCCTTCTTCTTCTGCGCGTACTTGAACTTGCCGTAGTCCATGACGCGGCACACGGGCGGGTCCGCGTTGGGCTGGACCTCGACCAGGTCGAGCCCGGCCTCGTCGGCCATCCGGCGAGCCTCGTCGGTCGAGACCACGCCGACCTGGTTGTCCTCCGCGTCGATCAACCTCACCTCGGGAATGCGGATCTGTCGGTTGATGCGGTACTTGGAAGTGGGAGGAGCCTTCCTCTGATTGGATCGCTTCTTTCTCAACTAGTCTCTTTGCAGCCTCTTACGGGTCTTGGGACCGGTCGCGTGGACGATGGCGCCCCCGCAGCATAGGCCGGCCCTGGAAGTTCTGCCACCTGACCCCCACGGCGCTCCCGCCGGGGGTCCGTCACGACGCTTCGCCTGCTTCGGACGCTTCCGCGGGCGGGCTCAATGCTTTTCCCGCGAGAGCCACGTGGACGTCCGCGAGTTGCTCCGGGCGCACCGGAGCGGGAGAGCCGCACATCAGGTCCTGCGCGGATGTGGTCTTGGGGAACGCGATCACGTCGCGGATGTTGTCCAGCCCGAGCGTCAGCGCCACGATCCGGTCGATGCCCATCGCGAAGCCGCCGTGGGGCGGCGCGCCGTAGCGCAGCGCGTCGAGCAGGAACCCGAACTTCTCGCGCTGCTCCTCCTCGCCGATGCCGAGCACGCGGAACACGTTCTCCTGCACGTCCTGGCGATGGATCCGGACGGACCCGGAGCCGAGCTCCAAGCCGTTCAGCACGAGGTCGTAGGCGCGCGACTCGAGGCCCTCCAGCCGGTCGTCGTTCGGCTCCGTCACCCCGCCCAGGTCCCAGTCCTGCGGTGCGGTGAAGGGGTGGTGCGAGCTGGTGACGGCGCCCGTCTCCTCGTCGCGCTCGAACATCGGGCAGCGCGTCACCCACAGGAAGTTCC
>CAZDYS010000726.1:0-2233 GCA_964509445.1 uncultured Planctomycetaceae bacterium | reverse complement strand
GCGTCCTCCTGGTGTTCGGAGCGACCTACTGGGTGGTGAGCTCCGTCGGTGGGCGAGACGGGACCTTCGGGCCGGCCTCGACGCTGCCCGCGGAGGTCGCGCGCCTCGCCGAGACGCCCACGGCCTCGGCGGTGCCGAGCACCGCCGAGATCGAAGACCTCGCCGACCTCGACGACGGTGCCGTGCGCGTGGAGCGAGAGCTCCGCCGCCGCGGCGTCACGATGGACCAGGTCGAGCCCGTTCTGCGTGACCAGGTCGCCGGTGCGCCGCCGGCCGAGCAGGCCTTCACGAACGAGGCCGACCCGCTCTTCGACTTCGAAGCCGGAGCGGAGGGTCTCGTGTTTCGGTCCGAGGCGCCGCAGGAATGGGTGCTCGGCGACGACGTCGATGCCCTGGGCGGAGAAGCCGGACCGCCGGACACCTACGCCGGCGCGAAGGTGATGACGCTGCAGGACAGCTTCCGCGGGCCCGGGGACACGGTCCCGCCGGGGAGCGCCACGGTGAACCTGGTGCAGGCGCCGGCGGCTTCCGGTGCAGCCGGTCCCGGCTCGCCGGGCCCCGCGGCGCCGAGTCAGTCCCCCGCGCCGGCCCGTTCGCGAGCGTCCGCCGGACAGGCCAGCGGCTTCTACCTCGGAAAGGGGGCCGCCAAGAAGGAGCAGCCGCCGACCGTGGACGGTGCGGTGCGCGCGTTCGAGAGCGTCGAGCCGTTGCGCGAGAGGCAGCGACGGGTCGAGGACCAGCTGGACCTCCTGCAGCTGCCGCGGACCGACGAGACCCCCGCCTTGGGACTCGAGCCTCTGGAGCTGTCGCTCTCCGAGGACCTGGTCGAGCTCGAGCGCGTCCAGCAGGAGCTCCTGGTGGACGAGGAGACCACGACGGACGCACCGTTCCCGAGTCTGGCGATGGGCTTCGAGGCCCAGGCCGGTCGCCGCGCTCAGCTCACTCGCGAGCGGGTCGAGAGCTTTGCGCTCCAGCTGACGGACGCGACGCGCATCGCCGACGGGGAGACGCCGAACGACATGTTCTTCCGCACCTGGGGCGCGAGCCCGTTCGTGCGGACGGTCGACGACCCGCTCTCGACCTTCTCCGCGGACGTCGACACGTCCAGCTACACGCTCGCCCGCCGCACCCTGCGCGAGGGCGCGATGCCGGTCCCCGAGCAGGTGCGCACGGAGGAGTTCCTCAACTACTTCCGGCCGGACGTGCCCGCGCCCGACCAGGGCACCTTCCGCATCGCGCTGGAGGCGGCACCGAGTCCGTTCGCGCCGGAGAACGTCGAGCTCTTGCGCGTCGCCGTGCGCGCCAAGGACGTGCCCGCCTTCGAGCGGCAGCCGGTCGCGCTCACCTTCGTGGTCGACGTCTCCGGCTCGATGGAGGACGACGGGCGGCTGGAGCTGGTGAAGAGCGCGCTCGGGCTGTTGACCACGCAGCTCGCGGCGACGGACGCGGTCGCGCTGATCTCCTTCACCGAGGAGGCGCGCGTGCTCACGGAGATGACGTCCGCCTCGGCGCGCGCGGTCTTCGAGGACGAGGTCGCGCGCCTGGTGCCCGAGGGAGGGACGAACGTCGAGGCGGGGCTGATGGCGGGCTACGAGCTCGCGGCCAACGCGCTCACGCCGAACGCGATCAACCGCGTCGTGCTCCTCTCGGACGGCGTCGGCAACATCGGCGAGACGGACCAGAACCGCATCCTCGAGCAGGTCGAGTCCTACCGCTCGCGCGGGATCTACCTGAACACGATCGGCGTCGGCATGGGGAACCACAACGACGCGTTCCTCGAGCAGCTCGCCGATCGCGGCGACGGCATCAACCAGTACATCGACTCCGCGCGGGAGGCCGAGAAGGCTCTGGTGGACGAGTTCACGAAGACGCTGCAGCCCGTGGCGCGCGACGTGAAGATCCAGGTCGAGTTCGACCCGGTGCAGGTCCAGAGCTACAGGCAGCTCGGCTACGAGAACCGCGTCGTTGCGGACGCCGACTTCCGCAACGACGCGGTCGACGCGGGCGAGGTGAACGCCGGCCACCAGGTCGTCGCGCTCTACGAGCTCGTGCGCACCGGCGCCGGCCGACTGCAGTCCGGGGCCCCGCTCGCCACGGTCCGCGTGCGTCACAAGGCGCCCTTCGCCGTCGACCGCGGCGAGCTCGGTCGCACGGCGAACGAGGAAGCGGAGGTCGCCTACGAGGAGGAGACCCGCCTCGAGCCGGCGGACGTCGCGCTGAGCTTCCAGGGCGC
>CAZDYS010000725.1:0-2234 GCA_964509445.1 uncultured Planctomycetaceae bacterium | reverse complement strand
CCTCTCGCGCATGCCGCACCTGGTGATCGCGGGCACGACCGGCTCCGGTAAGTCGGTCTGCATCAACACGATCCTCGCGAGCTTCCTGCTCACGCGTTCGCCGCACGACGTACAGCTCATCCTGGTCGACCCGAAGATGGTCGAGATGCAGATGTTCTCGGCCGTGCCGCACCTGATGCTGCCGGTCGTCAGCGACATGCGACAGGCGACGAACGTGCTGCTCTGGGCGTGCGAGAAGATGGAGGGCCGCTACGACCTCTTCAAGCGCGCCGGCGTGCGCAACATCGCGGGCTACAACAAGCTCGGCGAGGACGGCCTGCGCGAGAAGATGGGCGAGGACTTCAACGAGGAGCGCACCCCGCGCCACGTGCCGTACATCGTGATCATCATCGACGAGATGGCGGACCTGATGATGACCTCGAAGAAGGAGGACGAGCAGGCGATCACGCGTCCCGCGCAGAAGTCGCGCGCGGTCGGCATCCACGTCATCGTCGCGACCCAGCGCCCGTCGACGGACGTGATCACCGGCGTCCTCAAGGGCAACCTCCCGACCCGGATCGCGTTCCAGGTCGCGAGCAAGATCGACAGCCGCGTCATCCTCGACGCGATGGGGGCGGAGAAGCTCCTGGGCCAGGGCGACATGCTCTACACGCCGCCCCAGAGCTCGCAGATCCGCCGCGTCCAGGGCGCGCTGATCGAGGATCACGAGATCCAGGCGCTGGTGGACTTCGTCTCCCAGGAGTCGGCGCCCACGTTCAACCAGGAGCTGGTCCAGAGCGCGACCGGTTCGGCCCAGCCGGGCCAGGCCGCCAAGAGCGGCGCCGAGCAGGACGAGCTGTTCGACGAGGCCGTGCGCGTGATCCTCAAGTCGAGGCGCGGATCCGCCTCGCTGCTGCAGCGCGCGCTCGGAATCGGCTACACGCGCGCCTCCCGCCTCATCGACATCATGACGGCGGAAGGTATCGTCGGCGAGCACAAGGGCAGTAAGGCCCGGGAGGTGCTGATGTCCCTCGAGGACTGGGACGAGAATCAGGCCGCCATCGAAGGAGCCAACCAATGAGCAACCGCACCACGGATCGCGACTCCGCAGCCAAGAACCCCGTCCAGGACGTCCTGGGCCTGACCCTGTTCGCGCTGTTCAGCTTCGGCGTCCTCTCGGTGTTCTTCGTGGTCCTCGGGCGGAACTCCGACTGGTGGATCACCCAGCAGATCCAGGTCCTGATCAACGCGCTGGGCCCGATGCCCAGCATGCTCCTGTGCGCCGGCATGGCGGGCCTGGGCGTGATCCTGTTCCTGCGGACGGAAGAGGTGGCGATCCCGAAGCACGTGCTCGGCGTCGTGCTCGTCGCGCTGGGGGCCTCGCTCCTGATCGGCGGACTGCAGAGCGGCAAGGGCGGCGCGATCGGCGCGCTGCTCCCGGACACGATCGGTGCGACGGTCGGAGCGATCCTGGGCGTGGTCCTGGGTCTCGGCGTGTGTGCCGGAACCGCCTACGCACTGTGGGGAGGGGCCGTGGGGAAGGCGGCCAAGCCGCTCGAGCCCAGCGCGCTCGTTCCGCCGCGCGCCTCGGAGCCGGACGGCGTCTCGAACGCCGAGGCCATGGCGCTGCAGGCCCCGGTCGGGTCGCGCCTGCCGTCCGAGGTCGCTTCGCCGCCCGTCGACGTGCGTATCGGCGGGGGCGTCCCGGTCGGAGCGATTCCGCTGGCCGGCGGAGACGACGCGTCCGTGGCCGAGGAGGACGAAGCGACCACGCAGGACGAGTTCGGCTTCCGCTTCGACCGCTCCGAGGAGCGCAAGGCGGAGCTGGAGGCGCAGGCCGCGGATCCGTTCGCGACGCCCAGCCCGTTCGAGACGGCCGCGAGCTTCCCCGAGGAGGAGGCCGCGGAGACGGCCGTCGCGGAACCGACGGAAGCTCTCGAGACGGACGTCCCGAGTCCGAGCTGGGAAACGGAGACCGAAGCCCTCGAAGAGGACGCGCTCGCGCCCGAGGACAGCGCGCCGGGCTTCTTCGAGTCCGAGGACGTCGAGGCCGAGCCGGTGGAGGCTTCCTGGGAGGCAGCCGGCACGACGGAGGTCGACGAGGAACTCGAGGCGGGCGCCGAGGACGAGGCGTTCGAGGAGGCCGCCGAGCTCGAGGAGGAGGACGAAGAGGAGCTGGAGGACGGCGAGGAAGAGGAGCTCGAGGAGGCCGCTGAGCTCGCCGAGGACGAGGAGGAAGACGAAGAGGAGCTGGA
>CAZDYS010000724.1:0-2241 GCA_964509445.1 uncultured Planctomycetaceae bacterium | reverse complement strand
CCACGACGCTCGACGAGTACCGCAAGCACATCGAGAAGGACGGCGCGCTCGAGCGTCGCTTCCAGTCCGTCAACGTCGAGCCGCCGACCCCGGACGAGGCGACGGCGATCCTGCGCGGCCTGAAGGACCGCTACGAGGCGCACCACCGCGTCGACTTCACGGACGAGGCGCTGGCCGAGGCGGTCGACCTCTCCGTGCGCTACATCACGAACCGCTTCCTGCCGGACAAGGCCATCGACGTGATGGACGAGGCGGGCGCGCGCGTGCGTCTCAAGAACATGGTGGCGCCGCCGGACCTCAAGGAGGTCAACGACAAGATCGACGAGCTCGATCGCGCCAAGGAAGAGGCCGTGCACAGCCAGGAGTTCGAGAAGGCGGCGTCCCTGCGGGACGAGGCCTACCAGCTCCGCAAGGCGCGCGAGGAGCAGCAGAAGGAGTGGCGCGAGAAGCAGGCCGAGCAGGAGTCCTCCGGCACGGTCGACGTCGACGACATCCGCGAGACGGTGTCGAAGATGACCGGCGTCCCGCTCACGCGCCTCGAGCGCGCCGAAGCGGAGCGTCTGCTCCAGATGGAGAAGGAGCTCGGCTCCGTCGTCATCCACCAGGACGACGCGATCAAGGCGATCGCGCGCTCCGTGCGGCGCTCGCGCTCGGGCCTCAAGGACCCGCGCCGCCCGATGGGCTCGTTCATCTTCCTCGGCCCCTCGGGCGTCGGGAAGACGTACCTGTGCAAGCAGCTCGCCAAGTTCATGTTCGGTGACGAGGACGCGGTCATCACGATCGACATGAGCGAGTACATGGAGAAGCACAACGTCAGCCGCCTGGTCGGCGCGCCTCCGGGCTACGTCGGCTACGAAGAGGGTGGCCAGCTCACCGAAAAAGTGCGCCGGCGCCCCTACTCCGTCGTCCTGCTCGACGAGATCGAGAAGGCGCACCCGGACGTGTTCAACATGCTGCTCCAGATCATGGAGGAGGGCCGCCTGACGGACTCCTTCGGACGGCACGTCGACTTCCGGAACGCGATCCTGATCATGACGAGCAACCTGGGCTCGCACCTGATGACCGCCGGCGGCGGCCTGGGCTTCGGCAAGACCGAGAACCAGGCGTCGATGGAGGACCGCGACAAGAAGCTGAAGGCGGACGTCCTCTCGGAGGTCCAGCGTCAGTTCCGTCCGGAGTTCCTCAACCGCGTGGACGAGCTGATCGTCTTCAACCCGCTGACCGAGGACGACCTCAAGAAGATCGTCCACATCCAGCTGGAGGAAGTCCTGCAGCGCGCCTCCGACCGCGGCCTGCACCTGGAGCTCGACCAGAAGGCGCTGTCCTTCCTGATCAAGAACGGGTTCAACGCCGACTACGGCGCACGTCCGCTGCGCCGGGCGATCGAGCGCTTCATCGAGGACCCGCTCGCCGAAGAGGTACTCCGTCTGGGCGAGGACACGGATCGCAAGATCGCGATCACCGTCGACGGCGACCCGGCCGAGGCCGAAGAGCTCACCTTCTCCGGTGAGGAGGTCGAGCCCGAGAAGCCGGAAGAGACCGAGGAGACGGTCGAGGCCGGCGCGCCCGAGTAGGACGCACGCTCCGCGAACGGACGGGTCCGCGAGCTTCGGTTCGCGGGCCCGTCTTGCGTTGGGGGTCGGTCCCTAGAGCTTGGCGCCGCAGTGCTTGCAGTAGCGAGCGTCCAGGTCGTGTCCCTCGGCGGAGCACTGCCTGCAGGCCTGCCCGGACACGCCCACGTCGCGCTCCGCGCGCGCGAGCTCCACTCCCACGATGCCCGTCGGAACCGCCAGCGTCCCCCACCCGAGCATCATCACCACGGCCGCGGCGGTCTGACCGAGCGGGGTCTGGGGCGAGATGTCGCCGTAGCCGACCGTGGTCAGGGTGACGATCGCCCAGTAGATGCTCCGCGGAATGCTCGTGAAGCCGTTCTCGGCTCCCTCGATCAGGTACATCAGCGATCCGATGATCGCGGTCGTGGTCACGACGCCGTAGACGAAGACCAGCACCTTGCGCTTGCTCGCGCGCAGCGCGCGCAGGAGCGTCTCCATCTCGGTCACGTAGTGCACGAGCTTGAGGACGCGGAAGATCCGCAGCACGCGGAACCCGCGCAGCACGACCAGGAAGCGGGCACCGGGCAGGAAGAGGCTCGCGTAGGTCGAGAGGATCGAGAACAGGTCGACCAGCCCGTAGAAGCTGCGCGCGTAGCTCCGCGGCGAGCCGACGCACAGGAGCCGCAGC
>CAZDYS010000723.1:0-2244 GCA_964509445.1 uncultured Planctomycetaceae bacterium | reverse complement strand
TCGCGAGCACGTTGTCGCGGAGATCGCCGTCGCCGTTGCGATCGCTCCCCCACTCCTCCTCGGGGACCTGGACCAGCAGTCGCTCGCGCACGAACGCGAACAGGTAGACGGGCACGCGGGTGTTCGTCACGACTCCCGTCGCGAGATCCAAGAGGAACAGGACGTGATCCTCACGGTCCCCGTCGCCGGAGTGGTCCAGCCCGTCCTGCCGTTCGCTGCGTGCGAAGGCCAGGAAGGTGGAGGATGCGGCCAGCTGCGTCCCGGCCGACAGGACGCAGCCGAAGCTGCCGCAAATCGACCAGACGCGCCCCTGACAGACGATCCCCAGGTTCAGGACCGCGTGCGTCCTCAGGTTCATGCGGTGCAGGACCTGGTCGTCGCGATCCCGGTCGCCGTTGAGGTCTCCGAGCTGGCGCTCGTCCGCCAGGAACCACAGCCGCTCTCCACGCAGCACCATCCGCGTCGTTCCGTTCTGCGCGCGATTGCGCTCGACCGTCCAGCCGGTGAGGTGGAGCGATCCCGCCGCGAGGTCGAACACCGCGAGGTTGAAGTCCGACGTGTCTCCGTCGCCGTTCTGGTCGCCGAGGAACCGCTCGAAGACGGGGCAGACGACGTAGTCGTCGCTGGTGACCAGCTCACGATCGGGGAAGACGTGGGCGGCCAGGTCGACGACCTCCCCGGTCCTCCAGTTCCAGAACGCGCTGGCGCGGCCCCCGGTCGCCAGGACCCAGTCGCGCTCCAGGGCCACCGGCGCGAGCCCGTCGACCGGGGACAGCACGACCTTCCCGGTCGCACACTCGACGATCCCGAGCACCTCGTCCTCGGCGTCGCGGTCTCCGTTGAGGTCCTGACCGCCCTGGTCCGCCTCGCTCACCTGGAAGACAACGAAGCCGTCCTTCGCGAGCAGCTCGGACCGGATCGCGAGCCCCAGGTTCCGCTCCACGCCGCGCTCCGCGTCCCACAGGTTCAGGACGGCGTCGAGGCCGTCCCCGTCGCCGTTGCGGTCGCTGCCCTCCTCGCTGCGTGCATAGCCGAGGAACCCTCCGGTGACGTTCCAGGCGTCCCAGGCCTCGGCGGGCGGCCCCGCGAGGACGGTGGCCCAGTCGCTCTGGAACGGCCGTGCGGAGGGCACGGCGGCGAAGAGAGCGCTCGCGACGAGGGCGAGGAGGAGCCGTGTCCCCACGCCCTTCGACGGGCGGTGCGGGTTCGTGCGGCGCGGAACGGAGAGGGGGGATCGCAAGACGGAGTGCGGGGTCGTGGACGGGCTGGGCAAACGGAACGAGGTCGTTCGCGGGGCGCACCGTTGCGTGCAAGGCGCGAGAACCCCCTGCACCATCCTAGGGGACGTCGCCAACCCGCGAGCCTTCACGGAACTCGGCCCCTCGCGAGCGCAGAGGAGAGCCGGTTTCCGCCAGCGCGACCCGAACGCCTCGCGGAGGCGTCTCCCACGCCGACCTAGTCCTTCAGAGGCTCGATGGACCCCAGGAGCGTGTCGCCGTTCGGCAGCTCGAGCTCGATCCACCAGCGCGTGTCCTCCGGGAGCGGATCCGGCACCTCCACGTCGAGGTCGTAGTCCCCATGGCTGGCCGCGTACCTGCCCTTGCCGACGTAGGAGAGCGTGCGATCTTCCGTCCCGAGCCAGCCGCGCACCACGGTCGCGCCACCGTCGTCCTCGGACAACTGCACGACGAGGTGGCTCTCCCCTCCCGCACGAACTCCTCCGTGCCCCTGCGCCAGCGTCAGTGTCTGCCCGCCCAGCGCGAGCGTGCCGAGGGGTTCCTCGGCGTGCTCGTGGTCGTCCTCCTCGCCCGACGGGGCTTCGTGAGAGGGGTCGGCCTCCGAGCCGTGGCTGTGCTCGTGCTCGTGCTCGGTCGCCGGACCGCTGCCTCCGCAGGCACCGGCGAGCACGAGGGCCAGCAGACCCATGAGCAACTTCGCGTCCTTCATCGACTGGTTCTCCGAGAGTGAAGCGCGGCGTACCCGGCTGGCACGACGACGAGGTTCAAGAAGGTGGAGCTGAGCAGTCCGCCGAGGATCACGACGGACATCGGAGCGAGGATCTCGTTGCCGGGCTGATCTCCGGCGAGCACGAGGGGCAAAAGGGCGAGCGCGGCGGTCAGCGCGGTCATCAGGATCGGGACGAGGCGCTCGCGCGATCCGCGCTCGACGGCTTCCAGGAGAGAGCAGCCCTCGCCTTCGATCAGGTGTCGGTAGTGGTTCACGAGCAGGATTCCGTTCCGCCCG
>CAZDYS010000722.1:0-2245 GCA_964509445.1 uncultured Planctomycetaceae bacterium | reverse complement strand
TACACTCTTGCCTTCGACGCCGCCCGTGACGACGACGAAGTGCGCGCCGTCACGGGCGGCGTCGAAGGCGTGCGACAGGTCCTGCAGGGTCGCGTCGTTCAGCGCGTTCAGGACCTTGGGGCGGTTGATCGTGACGCGCGCGATGCGCTCCACGACTTCATAGGTGATGTTCTCGTAGCTCATCGGTGGCGTTCCTCGTGCCGCGGCGCGGCTAGCTGTCCCCGCGCTCGACGGTGACCTTCAGGACCTTGACCGGGTCGACCGGCTTCGAGCCCTCGCCCCCGGGCTGGGTCGGGGCCGTGGCGATCTTCTCCAGGGTCTCGTCGCCCTCGGTCATACGCCCGAAGGCGGTGTACTGACCGTTCAGGAAGGCAGCGTCGCCGTGGCACACGAAGAACTGGCTACCGGCCGAGTTCGGGTCCTGGCTGCGGGCCATGGACAGGATGCCGCGCACGTGGGGCGTATCGTTGAACTCGGCGTCCACGCGGTGGCCAGGGCCACCCATGCCGGTGCCGTCCGGGCAACCGCCCTGGATCATGAAGCCGGGGATCACGCGGTGGAAGATCGTGCCGTCGTAGAAGCCGTCCTCGGCGAGCTTCAGGAAGTTCTCCACGTGCTTCGGAGCCTTGTCCGGGAAGAACTCGAAGGTCATGTTGCCTTCGGACGTCTCGATGACGGCGGTGGCGTTCTCGTTGCTCATCGTTCCTTACGTTGGTCTGGGGGTTGGGTCGTTCAGTCGGCCAGGAGGACGACGGCTTTCTCGATGCGCTGCGGATCGGTGGGCTTGACGGTGCCGTCGGGGCCACGCTGACCGTTCGCCTTGGCGATGCTGTCGAGCGCGTCCCAGCCGGAGAGCAGGCGACCGAAGGCGCTGTACTGGTTGTCCAGGAACAGCGAGTCCTTGGTCATCACGAAGAACTGCGAGGAGGCCGAGTTCGGGCTGCCGCCGCGCGCCATGGAGAGGATCCCGCGCACGTGCTTCGTGTCGTTGAACTCCGCGTCGAGCATCCGCGGACCGCGGCCGGTGCCCCAGGACCCGCGGTTGGCGGTCTTCGTGTTCGGGCAGCCGCCCTGGATCATGAAGCTCGGGGAGACGCGGTGGAACAGGATGCCGTCGTAGAACCCGCTGTAGGACAGGTCGAGGAAGTTGCGCACGTGGTTCGGCGCCTTCTCCGGCAGGAACTCGACGCGCATGTTGCCCTTGTTCGTCACCAGGAGGACCTGGTACTTGCCGAGCTCCTCGGCGGGCATCTCCATGAAGTTCAGCCCCTCGGGAACGGGCTCGAAGACCTCCACGGCCTGCTTCGTCTCGCCGCCCGCCATCGTGAGCGTGAACGGCTTGGACGGGACCATCGACGTGACGTCGAGGCTCATCGTCACGGTGGAGTTCGGCGGCAGCGAGAGCTGACCGGCGGCGCGCTCGCCGAGCGGCTTGCCGTCGACCTCGAGGACCGCGGTCGAGAGGCGCCAGGCGTCGACCGTGGCTCCCTCGGAGCCGGTCGTGTGCACGACCTCGACGGTGTAGGAGGTCCCGGCGACGTAGGAAGCCGGCGCGCTCATGGAGGAGCTGACGTCCTGCGGGGCGAACGTGGCGAGCGAGGTAACGAGAAGAGTCGCGATCATGGTCTTAGGCCTTTTTGTCTCCGTCCCACTTGTAGAAGCCCTCGCCGGTCTTCCGGCCGAGCTTGCCCTCCTTCACCTTCTGCCGAAGGACCTCGGGGATCGCGAACGCCGGCTCGTCCGGGTAGCGATCGCACCAGCCCTCGAGGATGAAGAGGGTCGTGTCGAGTCCCACGTAGTCGGTCAGCGTGATCGGGCCCATCGGGTACCCGCAGCCGAACTGCATCGCGGTGTCGATGTCCTCCTTGGTGGCGTCGCCGCGCTCGAGCATGAGCAGGGACTGCACCATGTAGGGCACCAGCAGGCGGTTCACCACGAAGCCCGGCGTGTCCTTGCAGGCGACCGGCGCCTTGCCGCAGGCCTCGCCAAAGGAGCGCGCCGCCGCGAAGACCTCGTCGTCGGTCGCGTCCGTCCGCACCACCTCGACCAGGCGCATCAGCTGCACCGGGTTGAAGAAGTGCAGCCCGACGAAGCGGTCCGGACGCCCGGAGGCCTCCGCCATCTCGCCGATCGGGAAGCTCGAGGTGTTGGAGCCGAAGATCGTCTCCGCCTTGCAGAGGCCGCCGAGCTCGGCGAACAGCGCCTTCTTGACGTCCAGGTCCTCGACGATCGCCTCGATCACGAG
>CAZDYS010000721.1:0-2247 GCA_964509445.1 uncultured Planctomycetaceae bacterium | reverse complement strand
TCGCGCGCGCGCACCGCATGGGCCAGACGCGCACGGTCCAGGTCCACCGCCTGCTCGCGACGGACACGGTCGACGAGCGGATCCTCGAGCTCCTCGGCAAGAAGGCGAAGCTCTTCGAGGCCTTCGCGAAGGACAGCCTCGTCCACGAGGCGAAGGCGGCCGAGGAAGCCTCGATGGCGAAGGCCCTGCTCGAGGAGGAGCTGCGCCGCATCGACGGCTAGATCGCCGCGGACGCGCGACCGTCGGCGCGCCTCAGATCAGGAATCCGACGTCCGCCAGGTAGCCCAAGGCTTCCCTGACCGGCGTGAGCTGCGCCTTGATGGCGGCGGCACGCCCGGATTCATCCTGCGAATCTTCAAGGGCCGCATCGGAGAGCGCGCCCACCAGCTCGGTCATGTACGACCGCAGGGGCACGTGGGCCTCGGTGAGTCCGGCCTCGAGGTTCCGGATGTTCTGATCGAGCCAGGCCGGCGCCCGGTCCCCGACCCGGGCCTTCTCCTGACGGGCCTCCTGCAGGGTCTTGGTCATCTTCTGGAGCGCTTCGACCGTGAAGAGCTTGCCCATCACGACCGGGTCCTTCTCCGCCGTGGCGTCGTTCGCGGATGCCCCGAACAGCTTGCTGCGCGCCTTCTGGATCGCGGACCGGACCGAGCGACCGACCTTGGAGGCGACCGCCGAGACCTTCTCGAGCTTGGCTTTGAGCTTGTTGGAAGTGGACTCGGGGGCCTCTTCCTCCTCGGACTGCTGCAGTCCGAACTCCATCAGGATCTTGATGCTGTTCTGCGCGATATCGCGTTCGGTCAGGCCGCGCTGCAGAAAGAAGCGCGTCGCGATGGCGTCTCCCTCCGAGGCGTACCGCGCGAGCAGGTACTTGGCGTAGTGCGCGTGCCGTCGGAAGACCTCCTGCTGGGCCTCCTCACTGCCCGCTCGCGCTGCTTGCAGCGTGTTCCAAGCGCGCGTGTCGCTCATCGCGTCGGCCACGTGGAAGACGACCTTCGAGCCGATCTTGAGCGTGCCGTTGACGATCTTGAGCGTGCCGCCGTCCGCGGCCATGCTCAGGTCGCCGGCCACGTCCAGCGCGGCCGTGGTCGCATCGACGCCGGCCTGCGCCCCCAAGCGCGTCTCTCGCGAGGAGGATTGGCCGAGCGCTCCCGCGAGCTGGCTGGCGACCCGCACGCTGGCCTCGTTCTGCAGCCTCCTGTCACTGATCGCGTTCTGGATCCGCAGCAGCGTCTCGCTCCCCTTGAGCAACACGTTCTTCCCGTTGTTGATGGTGCCGAGAACGGGGACGAAGTTGCTCCCCAGGTCCAGAGCGGCGTCGCTGAGCTCGTCGAGCGCCTTGAGCTTCTGGTTCTGCTCCATACGGAGCTCGAGGGCCGTGCGCTTCGATTGCTCGTGCTCGCCACAGGCGCTCGCGGTCTCGATCGTCCCCTGAATCACACTGAGCGCACCGCTGACCTTCTTGATCACGTCGTTGAGGTGCTCGACGGTTTCGCTGGGAACCAGCTCGAGTACCTCGGTGAGGTTCTCAGCCGGGGCATTGAGAGTCTCGATCATGCCGGAGACGGCCTCGGCAACCTCGGGCTCGGCCTCCTCCATCATCTCCTCCAGGCGCATCTCCAGCATCGCGTCTCGTGCGTAGCGCCAGTCCTGGAGCTCCTTCTTGTAGCGCGGCGGAACGAGCCCTCGGGGGATGTGCGCGAAGACCTCGAGAAGCTGGTCGAGTTCGTCGGGGGTGAGATCCTCCGTCTTGCGCCCGGCGAACAGGCGCTCGCGCAGCTGTTCCGCCCGTTCGATCATCGCTGCCATGCGCGCGTCGAGCTCCCGACGCTCCTCCGGCGTGAGCGAAGTCTCCTGCGTCTGATAGCTGTCGAAGTCGGTCGGGAAGCGCGAGAACGCGTCCGCCTCCGCCTCGATGTTCGCGCGGGTCTCGGGGTCGTCCGTGCGGGCGGGACTCTCGGAGCCCCCCATCCCGTGCTTGCGGGCGACCCCGTTGATCCATTCGGTGAGCTCGATTTCGTTGTCAGACATGGCGCTTCGGGGCAGGAGAGGAGGGGGAACGGGCCGATTCTATCGGGGACCCTCCAGACGTCGACTCCCGTGCCCCGTTACGCGAGCCACGGCGCGCGACTGCACTTCGCCGGAACCCGGCCAGCGATCGGTCCCGACCTCGCCCGCTCGAAAGCGCTAGACTGCCGGCACCGCGCGGAAGTGGCGAAACTGGTAGACGCGCCGGATTTAGGTTCC
>CAZDYS010000720.1:0-2252 GCA_964509445.1 uncultured Planctomycetaceae bacterium | reverse complement strand
CCACGCGATCCAGGGCCGCGACGCCCAGCGCACTCCCGCACAGGGATCCGGCCCCGAGCAGGACGCCGTGGCGCCAGGCGACCCGGCCGACCTGCGCCTTGAGCCGCAGGGACCGGCCGGACCCGAACACGCCGGCCGCGAGGCTCGTCGCGCGCGCGACGTCGAAGGAGACGCCGACGAGGAGGTAGAGGCCCGGGACCATGATGAGGCCCCCCCCCACGCCGAGGAGCGGCGCCACGACGCCTCCACCGACGCCGAGCCAGAAGGCCTGGAAGAGGTTCATGGGCCCGAGGGTGTTCTCCGCGAACACGCCTCCGGATCCCGAGGAGAACGCGAGCCTCCAGGAGGAGAACAACAGGACCACGGAGAAGATCGCGCGCAGCTTGCTCTCCGGGAGCCGCTCGGAGAGCACGAACCCGCCGCGCGCTCCGATCCACACGCCGAGCACCAGGATGGTCAGCAGGGCGGGGTCGAGGGACGGCTGCTCGCGCAGGAGCTCGGACAGGGTCGCGGCGCTGGTCGTCGCGAACACGAGCACGAGCCCGGTGGCCGTCGCCCGGCGCAGCTCGAAGCCGAGCGCGAAGTGCAGGAGCGAGCTCGCGAACAGCCCGCCGCCGATCCCGCACAGGCTCGAGGCGAACCCGATCGGCAGCCCCAGGAGCGCCAGCCACCAGCGCGCCGGAGGCGCGGAGTCCCGGGCCGGGAGCCGACCGCCGCCCGCGGAGCTCACGGATCGAGGCGCGTCGCCAGCTCGCGCGAGCCGGTCGTCTTCGGTCCGCCCACGATCGCGATCTCGATGCCGAGCTCGCGATCGATCTCGCGCTCCGGCAGCGTCTCGGGCGTGTAGTCGCTGCCCTTCGCGTGGACGTCGGGCCGGAGCGCGATCAGCGTCTCCTTCAGCGTGAGCTCCGGGAACGACACGACGTAGTCCACGGGCCGCAGCGCCGCCAGGAGCTCCATGCGCTCCGCGATCGGGTGGATCGGGCGGTGCTCGCCCTTGAGCGCGCGCACCGACGCGTCGTCGTTGACCGCGACGACCAGCAGGTCCCCCACCGCGCGCGCCGAGCGCAGGTAGTCGAGGTGTCCGACGTGCAGGAGGTCGAAGCAGCCGTTCGCGAGCACGACGCGCCGGAACGCACCCTCCCGGCGACCGCGCTCCAGGAGCTCGGCGAGCTCCGCGCGCGAAGCGACCACGCCGCGCTCCACGTCAGGGAACCAGCGGGGCCGTCACGCCCGTGACGGACGGCTGCGGCGCCGCGGGCAGCTCGGAGCGCAGCCGCGACAGCGTGCAGGTGGCCGTGCCGTGCTCCATCACGACCACGCCCGAGGCGGTGTTCGCGAGGCGCATGGCGCGCGGCGGCTCGAGCCCCGCGGCGAGCGCCAGCGAGAAGGTCGCGGCCGCCGTGTCCCCTGCGCCCGAGACGTCGATCACGGACTCGGAGCCGGCGGCCCGGATGCGCACGCCCTCGGGGTGGTCGTCCGAGAACAGCGCCATGCCGCGGTTGCCCATGGTCACGAGCAGGAGCTCGGGCTCGGCCCGGTTCAGGAGCTCCGTCGCGGCCACGACGACGCCGGGGTAGTCGGCCATCTCGTCGAGCGAGCGGCCGGTCGCCCCGGCAAGCTCCGCGAGGTTCGGCGTGAGCGCCGTGGCGCCACGCACCAGGTCGAAGTCGCGACGCGGGTCGAGCACCAGCACGGCGCCCGCACGCTTGACCTCCAGCGCGGCCTCGGCGACCTCGGGCCCCACGGCGCCGTAGCCGTAGTCCGACAGGAGGATCGCGTCGACGCGGCCCGCCAGGCTGCGGACGTCCTCCGCCAGGCGCTCGCGCACGCTCGCCGGCAGCGGGTGCTCCGGCTCGCGATCGATGCGCAGGACCTGGTTCATGGTGCGCCCGGGCTCCGCGCCGAGGATGCGGGTCTTCGTCGGCGTGGTGAACTCGGTCACCGTCTGCACCGCGTCCACCGCGAGCTGGTCCTGCGCCAGGAGCTTCAACAGGTCGCGGCCGTTCCCGTCGCGCCCGATCGCGCCGACCAGGAGCGTCTGCGCCCCGAGCGCCCAGAGGTTGCGGCCGACGTTCGCCGCGCCGCCCGCGCCGATCTCCTCGCCCGCGTGCCGCATCACGATGACGGGCGCCCGATCCTCGAACGCGGCCAATCCGGTGAGGGCGTCGCGGGCGCGGCGTCGGAGGTCGAGGTCTACGAGCGCAAGGAGCTCGCCGACGAGGGCGCCGACGCGAACCTGCTCCCGAGGC
>CAZDYS010000719.1:0-2253 GCA_964509445.1 uncultured Planctomycetaceae bacterium | reverse complement strand
CTCGGCGACGAACGGCCGCTCGCGGCGCGAGCCGTTGAAGTGGATCGCGCGCGCGATCAGCTCCTTCCCGGTCCCGCTCTCGCCCTGGATCAGGACCGGCAGCTCCGTCTCCACGATGCGGTCGAGCTCGTGGAACACGCGCTTCATCTCGTCCGAGGCGCCGACGATCGAGCCGTAGTCGTAGCGGCCGCGCTCGCGGTCCAGCTCGCGCTTCACGACGGAGAGCTCCTGGTCCCGGTCGCGCACCTTGCGCCCGAGCTGGTCGTTGAGCGTCTTGATCTGCTCGCTGGACTGCACGAGGCGCTCGTTGCGCTCGCGCAGCTCCGAGACGAGCCGCGCGTTCTTGATCGCGATGGTCGCCTGGTCGGAGAGCAGCTCCGCCAGGTCGAGGTCGTCCGCCGTGAAGGCACCCTTCTGCAGGCGGTTGTCGACGTACAGGAGCCCCTCGACCTCCTCGTCGGTCCCGATGGGCAGGCACATCACGCTGCGCAGCTTCAGGTCTTCGACCGAGGCCATGTTGCGGAAGCGGTCGTCCCGGCCGGCGTCGACGGAGAGCAGCGGCTTGCCGGTCTCGACGACGCGCTCCGCGATCCCCATCGAGAGACGCGAGGCGGGGATCGGGATGTCGGAGTGGTCGAAGGAGCGCGCGACGCGCACCTTCCACTCGCGCGGGTTCTTACGCGTGCGGAGGGTGTCGAGCAGCAGGAACCCGCGCTCGCCCCCCACCAGCTGCACGGCGGCGTCCACGATCTGGCGAAGCAGCGCCGAGAGGTCGGTCTCCTGGACCAGGGCGTGCGTGATCTCGGCGTAGACGCGCAGGCTGGTGCTCTCCCGTCGCTGGCCGCTGTCGACCGTCTCGAGGCCCTCCTCCCCCAGGTCGTCCTCCTCGATGCGCTGGGTCTCGCCCGCGCGGGTGGGCTTGCGGCTGACCTCCTCGACGTGGACGCGCGCGCCGCCGATGCCGAGCACGTCCCCGACGGACAGCTCGACCTGGTCCACCTTGGTCTCGTTGACCTGCGTGCCGTTCGCGGAGCCCAGGTCGATCAGCCGTGCGCGGGCACCGCGCACCTCGATGCGGCAGTGGTGGCGGGAGGAGAGCGGCCCCGACAGGCGGATGTCGTTGTCGATCGCTCGGCCGATGCGAATCACTGCCTGATCGAACTCGAGGCTCGATCGAGTACCTTCCTCCACCACCACGAGTCTCATGTCCGCGTCCTCGCGAGGGGTCGCCCGTCCGTCGTGCCCGGCCGCTGGCCCGCGCGAGCCGGCACCGCGGCCTTCTGTGTGAAATCGCACACGAGGACCTACTAACCCATCGAATCGTTCGGTTACCGCACACCGGCGCAAAAGGACGCCTCCCCGGCCCGCCGCCATGACCTCTAAACCCTGGTTCGACAAAGGTTTGCGCTTCGAGTGCACGCAGTGCGGAAACTGCTGCAAGAACAGCGGGGGGTACGACTACGTGTACCTGACGGACCACGACGTGGTCGCGATCGCGCAGCACCTGGACCTGACGCCGGCGGCCTTCGTCCAGCGCCACTGCGTGCTCGAGGACGGCTGGGTGATCCTGCGGATGGACGAGCCCGCCTGCGCGTTCCTGACGGAGGACAACCGCTGCTCGATCTACCCGGTGCGCCCGAAGCAGTGCGCGACCTGGCCGTTCTGGGAGGAGAACCTGGAGCGGGCGACCTGGGAGGGCCCGGTGACCGAACGCTGCCCCGGCATCGGCAAGGGGGACCTCGTCCCGGCCACCGAGGTCGAGCGCATCGCGCGCGAGAACGAGGACTGGTACGAGAACGACGGACCGGGCTCCTAGCCCTCCGTGCGGAACACGCGGTAGCGCGGCCCCGCCCCCGCGAGCTCGCGCCAGCCCGCCTCGACCAGGCGGTCGGCGGGATCCGGCGCGCCGGCGGGCACCCCGGCGGTCCAGCAGAGGTCCGCGGCGAGCGTGGCGTCGAGCACGAGGACCCGCACCCGGTGGCGCTCCATGAACGCGCGGAGCTCGTCCGGGTCCCGGTGGAGCGCCGCCAGGAACGTCTCCGCGCGACGGCGGCTGCGCTCGGTCTCGTACTTCGGCTGCAGGACGATCGGATGCCCGCGCGCCGCCAGGAGCGTCGTGGAGGTCACGAAGTCCGACAGGACGGGCTCCTCGGGCGGGACCTCCTGCTCGAGGAACGCGAGGAGCTCGACGACGTCGCCGCCGGACGAGCGGTACCAGGGCAGGTCCCAGTGGGCGAGGTCCTCGCGCATCTG
>CAZDYS010000718.1:0-2258 GCA_964509445.1 uncultured Planctomycetaceae bacterium | reverse complement strand
CGGAACACCGTGCGCTGGTTCCGCGAACCGCGGGAGGGGGCCAAGGAGGCGCGCACGCGCTGGCGCGTGCTCGCACGTGAGGCGGGCGGTGCGCGGGTCGAGCTCGTGCCGGAGACCGGCCGCCCGCACCAGCTGCGCGTCGCCATGGCCTCGCTCGGCTGTCCGCTCGTCGGCGACCTGCGCTACGGGGCGTCGGCGCCGCTGCCGGACAAGAGCGTCGCGCTGCACGCGCGGTCGCTCGAGGTGCCGCACCCGACCCTCGCGGATCCCGTGTCCTGGAGCGTGCCGGAGCCGGACTGGGGGAGGGGCAAATGAAGAGCGGCCGGGTCCTTTCGGGGACCCGGCCGCTCCTTCGTCGAGGTGGCGATTCACTCGCCGCCGGCGCGCTCGACGCGCACCTCCTCGACGATCGCGCCGGTGGTTTCGTCCAGCGCGTAGGTGGTGACCGTGGTGACGCCGGCGGGGGAGTCCCCGCGGCGGTAGCCGGAGACCGCACGCGGAGTCCGCAGGGGCGGAGTCGCCGCGCTGCCGCGCAGCGCGGGGCCGGCCTCGGCCTCGCGACCGAAGAGTCGCGTCACCGCGATCTCGAGGGTGTAGGCGCCCTCGCCGAAGAAGGACTCGACGACCAGGTGGAACTCGGTCCCGCCCAGGGTCACGTCCACGCCTCCGACCTCCGGGTCGAACTCCGTCGCGAAGCACGCCAGGGTCTCGTCGAGCACCGGGTCGTAGAGGCACACGTCGAAGTCGTCGCGCGCGTTCGCGTGGAACAGACGGAAGTCGACGTGGATCGGCTCGGCCGCGGTGAACGCGAAGCCGTCGAACGGATCGAAGCCGAGGTCCGAGGTGAAGCCGTCGATGTAGAACAGATCGCCCGGACGCAGCACGCCGAAGTCGTTGGCCTCGAAGACGCCGTCGTTCGGTTCCAGCTCGCGATAGACCAGTGCCGCGTTGTTGCCGCGGTCGCTCCGGCCGCACGAGACGAGGGCGAGCGAGAGGAAGAGCAGAGCGGTCGAGGACGAGGTGAGGCGCTTCATGGGTCGTTTCTCCGAGGTGTCTCCCGCGGTGTCCACTGGCGGGGGCAGCGGCCGCCTCGTTCCCCGGCAGAGACCCTCGGGGAGGGCCTCCGGGCGTTGGCGACACCTCCTGAGGGGCAAGCGCCGTGCCAAGGAACGCGCTCTCCCCGCCCCGCGCGGGCTCCCTCACGCGGGGACGTCGCATTCTCTTATCCATTCCTGGACAGGGAGTTGGGCTGCCCTGGGAATCCCGGTCGCGGGGGTCGTTGCAGGGCCCCGCGACCCTTGGCCGGATAGGGAGCGTTCCCTTCCCGACTCCGGAGGTGCCTCGATGCACACGCTCGCGTTCGTGAACCAGAAGGGTGGTTGTGGAAAGACGACCACCGCGGTTCAGCTCGCCGTCTCCCTGGCTCGGCGAGACCGGAGCGTGCTGCTCGTCGACCTGGATCCGCAAGCGCACGCGACGCTGGCGTTCGGGCAGGCGGTGGACGAGCGCGAAGGCGACCTCTCGATCGCGGACGTCCTCTTGGACGGGCGCCCGCTCGCGCACGTGCTGCGCCCGGTGGCCGGCGGCGTGGCGCTTGCTCCTGGAGCGCTGGCCCTGGCCGAGTTCGAGGAGGTCGCGGAGCGCTTGCTGCACTCTGAGCGGTTCCTCGCGCGCGCTCTGGAGGGAGAGCCCTACGACCTCGCGCTGATCGACTGTCCTCCGCGCGCGGACGGCGTGCTCACGGCGAACGCCCTTCGGGCGAGCGAGACCGCGGTGCTCGTGGTCGAGACCGGCGCGTTCGCGCTGCAGGGAGCTCTGCGTGCCGTCGGGATCCTCGAGCAGGTGGCACGCCGGATGGCGGGGCGATTCGCGCTGCGCGTCGTGGGCACGCTGTTCGACCGCCGGCAGGCGATCGCGCGGGAGCTCCTGATCGGGACCCAGGCGCGCTTCGGAGCTCGGATGTTCGACACCGTGATCCACGAGAGCGTGCGGCTGCGCGAGGCGGCCGCGCTCGGCGTCCCGGTCCAGCTCCTCGAACCGGGCGGACCCGCCGCTCGGGACTTCGACGCGCTCGCGGAGGAGGTCCTCTGCCACGTCGAGCGCGAGGCCGGGGTCGAGAGCGCTCCGGAAGACGCCGCGCGCAGCCCGCTGCTGGAAGCGACCTGATGGACGCCCTGGCGCTCCTGTGCAACCTCCACGCCGACGGCCCCGTGTCGTTGCGCCGCCTGCGCCGGGCCGGCCTGCGCTCTCTGGAGGAC
>CAZDYS010000717.1:0-2263 GCA_964509445.1 uncultured Planctomycetaceae bacterium | reverse complement strand
CTCGGCGAGGTTCGCGACCAGGGCCTCGGCGACGCCGCCCGCGGTCGCGCGGCACTCGTCGACGACCAGCACGCGTCCGCACTCGGCCGCGTGGCGCTGGACCTCCTCGAAGGGGAGCGGATTCAGCCAGCGCAGGTCGAGGACGCGCGCGTGGAGGCCCTCCGCCTCGAGCTTGCGCGCAGCCTGCAGCGACAGGCGCAGCCCGTTGGCGTAGCTGACGATCAACAGGTCGGTGTTCCCCTCGCCGTGCAGGCCGACCTCGCCGGGCAGCAGCGTCGCGTCCGCGCTGCCGTCGGGGGCCGGGTAGTCGCTGAGCCAGCCGTCGTCGCCGGGCTCGTGGAGGTCGCGCTCGTGGTACAGGGCGATGGGCTCGAGGAAGCAGACCACGCGACCGTTCTCCTTCGCGAGCGCGATGCAGCCGCGCAGCATGCGGGCCGCGTCGTCGCCGCGCGAGGGCGCCGCCAGCACGAGCCCCGGGATGTCGCGCAGCGCCCCGATCGAGTTGTCGTTGTGGAAGTGCCCGCCGAACCCCTTCTGGTACGCGAAGCCGGCGATGCGCACGACCATCGGGTTCGTGAACTGGCCGTTGGAGAAGAAGGACAGCGAGCTCGCTTCGCCGCGCAGCTGGTCGAGCGCGTTGTGGACGTAGGCGAGGTACTGGATCTCGGGCACCGGCAAGAGCCCGGTGTGCGCGGCGCCCTGGGCCACGCCGAGGATCGCCGTCTCGTCGAGCAGCGTGTCGAACACGCGGACCTCGCCGAACTTCTCCTGCAGCCCGCGGGTGACGCCGTAGACGCCGCCCTTCTTGCCGACGTCCTCGCCGAAGACCAGGAGCTCCGGGTTGCGGATCATCTCGTCCGCCAGGGCGGCGTTCAGGTGGGCCGCGAGCGTGCGCCGGGTGGCCGAGCGGGCGACCTCCGGCGGGCGGTCGCCGTGGATCGCTGCACGGCGTTCGGGGGCCACGACCGAGGTCGCGGCCGCGCGCGTGCGCTCCTCGTCGTAGGGAGCGAGGGGCGCCATGACCTCCTCGCGCGTGGAGAGCTTGGGCCGGGAGGCGGCTTCCTGGCTGGCGGCGGCGACGCGGCGCCGCGTCTCATCGACCAGTTCGATCAGCTCCCTCGGGGTCGCGGCACCGGTCTCGATCAGGCGTCGCGCGTTCAGGAGGATCGGGTCCTTGCTCTCGACGTACTCGATGTCGGCCAGCGAGCGGTAGCCGGTCTCCACGTCCGACCCCGCGTGGCCCCAGAGCCGCTTGCAGTTCAGGTGCAGGAAGACGGGCGTCTTCTGCGTGCGGCAGGTCTGGATCGCGAGGCGTGCGGTCTCCCAGATGTCGTCCACCTGCCCCTCGGCCTCGAAGTAGGCCAGGTGCTTGAGGCTCGAGTAGAAGTCGTGGACCCAGCGGCGCGGCGTCTCCACCGAGATCCCGCGGCGGTTGTCCTCGCACACGAACAGGATCGGCATCGGGTTCCCGCGCCGCTTCGCGTAGCGCGCGGCGTTGATGCCCGAGAGAGCCGTCGCGTGGTTCGTCGACGCGTCTCCGAACGAGCACACGACGATCGAGTCGATCGGGAGCTCGTTCTGGACCTTCAGCCGTCGCGCGCGCGGCAGCGCCCAGGCCATCCCCATGGCCTTGGGCAGGTGCGAGGCGATCGTGCTCGTCTGCGGCGGGACCCAGACGTCGCGACTGCCCCAGACCTTGTGGCGGCCCTGGCTGATGGGGTCGTCCTTCGAGGCCGTCAGGGACAGCAGCGTGTCGAACAGCGGCGTCGCGCCCGGGTGCTGTCGCCAGCGCGCCATCATGAACGCGCCCGAGCGATAGTGCAGGAACGCCGGGTCGGTCGTGCGCAGCTGCGCGCCGACGACCGCGTTCTGCTCGTGGCCCGCGCTCGCGATCGTGTAGAAGCTCTTGCCGGTCTTCTTCAGCTCCCGCGCCGCGACGTCGAGCTCGCGCGAGAGCACCTGGTCCTCGAACAGCTCGACGGCCTTGCGTGCGGTGAGGTGGCCTCCGGGCCGCAGGGGGTCCTCGGGGGCCAGGCGGCGTTCGGCGACCGCCGCTCCGGCGAGGAGCTGGTCGAGGTTGCGCTCGACGATTTCGACGCGATTCGTGCTCATGGAAGGAGGATCGGGGCGTTCCGACCGGGCAGCCCGTTGAGGAAGTCGCTCGGCGCCAGGACGAGGCCCTCCACTCCGGTGCGGCACCCGAAAGCTTCGCCGAATCCACCGATTCGCCTGCGTTTCCAGTCACCACACCGAAGCGGACGTC
>CAZDYS010000716.1:0-2268 GCA_964509445.1 uncultured Planctomycetaceae bacterium | reverse complement strand
CCCGGTCCCTCCGGTCCGTCCTCGCCCGGCACCACTGGCCCGACGGCGGCCGGTCCCGGTGCTCCCTCCTCGCCCAACGGCGGCACGAACAACCAGCCCACCACGCCCGGTGGTCAGCGTCCCCAGGGCCCGGACCTCACGGTCTGGACCTTCTGGTGGGAGTTCAACAAGGAGCCGTACCTCAACCTGAAGTCCAACATCTGGAGCGGCGAGGCCGAGTCCGGATCGTCGGGCTTCTACCTGGGTAAGGGCGAGCAGACGAAGGAGAAGGACAGCCTTCGTCCGACCGACGCGCAGATCCGCGACCAGGTCGTCCCCGCGCTCAAGGCCGCCCTGGAGAGCGAGACGAACAACGACATCGTCACCGGTGCGATGATCGCGCTCGCCAAGATCGGCGACGCGAAGTCCGAGACCGGCGAGTCCGAGTTCGAGGGCATCATCAAGGAGTTCCTCAAGGACGGCGTGCAGGAGATCAGTGAGACGGCCGCCGTCTCGCTCGGCATCCTCGCCAACCCGCGCTCGGTCGGCACGCTGACGAACCTTCTGAAGAACAACGCGGAAGGCAAGGCGCTGGTCGGCGCGAACGAGGTCCAGTACCGCACGCGCTCCTTCGCCGCCTACGGCCTCGGCCTGATCGGGGCGAGCCCGGACGCGAGCGCCGAGGACCGCGAGAAGATCGTCGAGGCCCTGGCCTGGATGATCGACAACGACGACACGTCCTCCCGGGACCTGCGCGTCGCCTGTCTGATCGCCATGGGCCTGTGCCCGGTCGACAACATGACGGCTCCGCGTCCCGAGGATGCGGAGGGCCCGCAGGCTCCCCAGGAGTCTCGCGAAGCCCAGCTCCAGTACCTGATGGACATCCTCCACGACGAGGAGTTCAACTTCCTGGACCGCTCCCACTGCCCCACCGCCATGGCTCGTCTTCTGGACGGCATGGAGGAGCAGGACGCCGAGCTCTACGCCGCCTGGCGCAAGAAGGTCGTCGACGACCTGCTCGGTCGCATCTCCAAGCGCTCCAAGGATCAGAACGAGATCCAGCAAAGCTCGATCCTGGCCCTCGGCCTGATCGGTACGAACGCCGCCGAGGACGCGGCGATCCGCAAGGCGATCGAAGAGGTCCCGGCGGAGCTGTCCGACCAGCAGTCGAAGAACTTCTCCACCATCGCGATGGCGAAGGTCGGTGCCAGCGGTACGCAGGGCTACGAGGACGGCGTCGAGCAGGCCGGCAAGTTCCTGCTCAAGCACCTCGACGGCAAGTCCAACATCCGCCCCTGGGCCGGTCTCGCGATCGGTGTCATGGGCGCGAAGGCGCAGGAAGAGGGCATCAACCACGAGATCCTCGCCGAGCTCGGTAGCGCGCTGCGCACCTCTCTCAAGGAAGAGAAGGGCATGCAGCGTCTCGCCGCCTACGCGATCGGCACGGGCATCATGGGCGACCTCGAGTCCTCCGAGATCCTTCAGGACTACCTGAAGAAGGTGAAGGACTTCGAGGCCCTGGGTTACGTCGCCGTCGCGCTCGGCCTGATGAACGAGCGCAACGCGATCGAGCCGATCCAGGAGATCATCGACGAGTCCAAGTACCGTCCGGAGCTGCTCAAGCAGGCCGCGATCGCGCTCGGTCTCCTCGGGGACAAGGAGCTGGTCGACAAGCTGATCGAGATGCTGCAGACGTCGAAGGGTCTCGCCACGCAAGCGGCGATCTCCTCCGCGCTCGGCTTCATCGGCGACCAGCGCTCGATCGACCCGCTCGTCGAGATGCTCCGCAACAAGGACCTGACGGACCGTGCCCGTGGCTTCGCCGCGGTCGCGCTCGGCATCGTCGCGGACAAGGAAGAGCTTCCCTGGAACACGAAGATCGCGGTCGACCTGAACTACCGGGCGTCCGTTTCGACCCTCGTCGATCCGAACGGAACGGGCATCCTGGACATCCTCTAGGTCCCGCTCCCCTCTCCCACCGGACGCCCGGGCGAGTCGCAACTCGCCCGGGCGTTCTGCTTTGCGGGCCGGTCGCCTGGCCGCCGCGCAGGCCCCGGGGCGGTGGGCGAGCCGTGCGCAAGCGCTCAATCGACCCGTGCGGCCCTCCCGCGGGCGAGCGATGTCACGCAGGCCCCCCACCAAGGCCCGCGGAGGCACGCTCCCGCGCGGCCCCGGCACCCGAAGTTCCTTCCTCCCGCGGGGCGAAACGGGCCCGCGCCCTGCTCTGGGGCCTGGAAACTGCCGATACGCCGCGGAGCCCTCGAAAGCTCGGCTCCAGGCCCCGCTTCT
>CAZDYS010000715.1:0-2273 GCA_964509445.1 uncultured Planctomycetaceae bacterium | reverse complement strand
CATGATCGGTATCACCGAACGGGCGGTCCAAGAAGTGCGCCGCATCGTGTCCGAGCAGAACCTGCCCGAGAACACGGTGCTGCGCGTGGGCGTCAAGGGCGGCGGCTGTTCCGGCTTCAGCTACAGCCTCGGCTTCGACGACACCGTGCACGAGACGGACCAGTCCTTCGAGCACGAGGGCGTGCGCGTCGTGTGCGACCCGAAGAGCTTCCTGTACCTGAACGGGACGGAAGTGGACTTCGAGGAGAGCCTGATGGGCCGCGGCTTCAAGTTCGGGAACCCGAACGCCTCGAAGACCTGCGGCTGCGGAGAGTCCTTCACGGTCTGAGCCCGCGATGAGTCCTACCGGCGCAGCCTGTCCCCACTGCGCAGCTGCGCTGGAGACTCCGCTTGTGTGCACGCAGTGCCACGCGCTCCTGGATCCGTCGTCCGAGGCGACGCCGTTCGACCTGCTAGGCCTCGAGACGGCCTACGCTCTGGACGAGCAGGTGCTCCGCAAGGCCCTGCTGCGCTACTCGCGGATGCTGCATCCGGACTTCCACGGAGCGGACGAGGACTCGCGGTCGCGCGCGGAACGCAACACGGCCGACCTGAACGCGGCCCACGAGCTGCTCCAGGACGACTTCCGCCGTGCCGCCTGGCTCGTCACGCACCTCGGCGGCCCCTCCCAGCACGACGAGCGCAAGATGCCTCCGGTGTTCCTCGCCGAGGTGCTCGACTGGAACGAGACGATCGAAGAGGCGCAGACCGCGGAGCCCGGCTCCCCCGCCTTCGACGCGCTCGAGTCCCTGGAAACCGAGCTCGTCGGCCAGCGGGAAGAGACCATGGCGACGGTCGCCGGCGCCCTCACCCCCCTCCCCGACCGCGGTTCCGAGACCCTCACGACGGTCCGCCGCCACCTGAACGCCGTGCGCTACCTCGACCGCGCGCTGGGCGAGATCCGCGAGCGCAAGCTCGCCGCGCTCTCCACTCCCCACTGAGCCCATGCCCTTCCTCGAACTCGACGTCCTGAACAACGAGGACCAGACGATCCTCGGCATCGACCTCGGCACGACGAACTCGCTCGTCGCGGTGTGGCAGGAGGACCGTCCCGTGGTGCTCCGCCCCGAGGAGTGGAACGACGGACGCATCCCGTCGGTCCTGCACTTCCCCGAAGAGGGAGGCGTCGTGGTCGGGCGCAACGCGCGCGCGCTCGCCGCGGACGAGCCGGAGAACACCCTGTTCAGCGTCAAGCGGCTGATGGGCCGCGGCCTCGCGGACCTCGAGGACGACCTCGCGAGCGTCCCCTTCCGAGCCAGCGAGACGGAGAACGGGCTGGTGCAGCTCGACGTGCGCGGCAAGAAGCTGTCCCCCCAGGAGCTCTCCGCCAGGATCCTCCACCACGTGTGGGAGGTCGCCGGTGCGGTGCTCGGTCGCCTCGCGCCGCGCCGCGCCGTGATCACCGTCCCGGCCTACTTCGACGACGCCCAGCGACAGGCCACCCGCGACGCGGCGCGCCTCGCGGGGCTCGAGGTGATGCGCATCGTCAACGAGCCGACGGCGGCCTGCCTCGCCTACGGACTGGATCAGCGCAACGAGGGCACGGTCGTCGTCTACGACCTGGGCGGCGGGACGTTCGACGTGTCGATCCTCACGATCGAGGAGGGCGTCTTCCGCGTCCTCGCCACGGCCGGCGACACGCACCTCGGTGGCGACGACATCGACCGCGCCCTGGTCGAGCTCGCGCTGGAGGAGCTCGAGGGGCAGGTGGACGCGGAGGTGCTCCGCGACCCGGCCTTCCTGTCGGGCCTGCGCCTCTCGGCCGAGCGCTGCAAGATCGAGCTCTCGAGCCAGCCCACCTCCGAGCTGCACGTCGTGGCGCCGGAGCACGACCTGGCCTGGCGCCGCACGGTGACGCGGCAGGAGTTCGAGGAGCGCGTGCAGACGCTCCTGGAGCGCACGCTCGACGCCTGCCGGCGCGCGCTGACGGACGCGAAGCTGACCCCCGAGGACGTCGACGAGGTCGTTCTCGTCGGCGGCTCGACCCGGATCCCCGCCGTGCGCCAGCTCGTGCAGCAGGCCTTCGGACGCGTACCGCACACGGAGCTCAACCCGGACGAGGTCGTCGCCCTCGGCGCCGCGGTCCAGGGGCACGTGCTCGCCGGCGGAACGCGCGACATGCTGCTGCTCGACGTCACGCCGCTCTCGCTCGGGATCGAGACCATGGGGGGCGCCTGCTCCAAGATCATCGCGCGCAACTCCCCGGTGCCGACGCAGGTCACCGAGGGCTACAC
>CAZDYS010000714.1:0-2274 GCA_964509445.1 uncultured Planctomycetaceae bacterium | reverse complement strand
CGTGATGGATCGTGACCGCGCGCGCCTTGATCGTGATGCCGCGCTCGCGCTCGAGCTCCATGTCGTCGAGCAGCTGGTCGCGCATCTCGCGCTTCTGCACGGCCTGGCACAGCTCCATCATCCGGTCCGCGAGCGTCGACTTGCCGTGGTCGATGTGCGCGATGATCGAGAAGTTGCGGATGTTCTTGGGGTCCACGGAGGCGCTCGGTCGGCCGGGGAAGGGGACGGAATCCCGGGAAATCGGCCGAGCATGATAGCGTCCGCCTCGCTCCGCGATCTCCCTCCGGACGGAGAGACTGCTCCGTCCTCCTCAGGAGCGCGACGCGCGGATCGTCGGCAGTGCCGCCGCCAGGGCCGCCAGCGCCCTTCCGCGGTGGCTGATGGCGGCCTTCTCCTCGGCGGCCAGCTCCGCGAAGCTCCGGCCGCGACCGGGCACGTCCTCGTCGAGTTGGAACAGCGGGTCGTAGCCGAAGCCTCCCGCCCCGCGTGGCTCGTCGAGGATGCGGCCGCGGACCTCGCCGCGGAAGTGGGCCACGGGCTCGGCGTCGGGGCCCGGGCTGGCGAGGACCAGGACGCACACGAAGCCAGCTCCCCGGTGCGCGGCGTCGACGTCCTGGAGCTCCTCGAGCAGCTTCGCGTTGTTCGCCCCGTCGTCCGAGGGCTCTCCGGCGTAGCGGGCGGACCAGACGCCCGGAGCGCCGTCCAGCGCGTCGACCGCCAGCCCCGAGTCGTCCGCGAGCGTCCAAAGTCCGCTCGCGCGCGCGCCCGAGAGCGCCTTCTTCTCCGCGTTGCCGAGGAACGTGTCCCGGTCCTCGACGACCTCCGGAAGGCCACCCACGTCGGCCGGCGTCACGACCTCGACGTCTTCGAGCCCGTGGGTCGCGAGACAGCCGACCAGCTCGCGCAGCTTCTTCTGGTTGCCCGAGGCGAGCAGCAGCTTCATTCGATGCCGAGGGCCGAGCGCTGCGCCGCGAAGATCTGCTCCGCGCCGCCGTGGCCGAGCTCGAGCATGCGGTCCAGCTCGCCGCGACCGAAGACCGCGCCCTCCGCGGCTCCCTGCACCTCGACGAAGTTGCCCTCGCCCGTCACGACGAGGTTCATGTCGACGTCCGCGACGTGGTCCTCCTTGTAGCAGAGGTCGCAGACGGGCTGGCCCTTCACGATGCCGACGGAGACGCCCGCGAGCTGACTCTTAAGCGGCCAGTCGCGCAGGATGCGCCGTCCCTCCATCGCTTTCAGGCAGTCGTAGAGCGCGACCCAGGCGCCCGAGATCGACACGGTGCGCGTCCCGCCGTCCGCCTGGATCACGTCGCAGTCGAGCCAGATGGTCCGCTCCGTCAGCTTGTCCATCGCGACCACCGCGCGGAGCGAACGACCGATCAGCCGCTGGATCTCGACCGAGCGTCCGTCGACCTTGCCCGCGCGATCGCGCGACTTGCGCGAGTTCGTCGAGGCCGGGAGCATCGAGTACTCGGCCGTCACCCACCCTTTCCCCTTGTTCTGCAGGAACGGCGGCACGCTGTCCTGCCAGGTCGCGGTGCACAGGACGCGCGTCTCACCGAAGGAGGCGAGCACGGAGCCGGGAGCGTTGTTCGTGAAGCCGCGTTCGAAGCGGATGGGGCGCATCGCCTCGGGGGCGCGGCCGTCGGGGCGGTCGGTCATGGCGGGTTCCTCGTTCGGAGAGCAGGGGCGCGCGCAGTGTAGCGGCCGGGCTCCCGCGAGGCTCGCCGTGGAGCTCAGCCGTTCGCCGTGGTTGCGGCCTCTCCGTCTTCGCGGTCCAGGCCGCGGACGTGGGCGAGGTCGAGCCAGCGCAGCCCGTCGCCGGTCCGCAGGCCGAGCCCGCGCTGCAGGTCGAGAGCGTGGAGCGTGCCCGCGAGCCGGTCCTTGCGGAAGCCGACGCGCACGGGAGCGCCGGCGAGCTCCGTCGCGGCGAGGTAGTCCGCGCACAGGGACGAGGCGTCCTGGGCCAGGCGTCGCGTCAGAGCGGGAGCCAGCTCGGAGAGCAGGTCCTCGGGCGTCCCCGCGACTCCCTCGCGCGCGAGGCTCGTGACCGGACGCTCGCGTTCGAGTTCCGGCGAGAACCTCTCCTGGGCCACGTTGACGCCGATCCCCACGACGAAGTGCGGCGCCGCCGGGTCGAAGCCGCGCGACTCGACCAGGATGCCGGCCAGCTTCGCCGGACCCACGACCACGTCGTTCGGCCAGTCGAGCCGGCCTCCGCGCAGCCCGAGCGCGAGGGCCGCGTCGAGGACCGCGAGTCCGGCCGCCATCGTG
>CAZDYS010000713.1:0-2274 GCA_964509445.1 uncultured Planctomycetaceae bacterium | reverse complement strand
CGGGCGGGCAGGGCCTGGAGGTCGTCCCACCCGGGCAGCGCCGGCGCGGGCACCCCCCTCGCGGTGACCGGCCCGTGGGCGCCGACGGCGGCCAGCCCGTTGCGCGCGAGCTCGTGGATCAACCGGGTGTGCGGCTCGTCGGTGGTCCCGTGCACGTCCGCATAGGCGCCTTGGTACTGGCCGCGCTCGTAGGGCTGCGGGTGCTCCTTCGCCCAGTCCGCGATCTCGTCCGCGTCCACGAACAGCTCGCCGTCGACGACCCAGGACGTGAAGCGCTCCAGCGCCTCGGCGTTGTTGTAGGCCGACACGCCGGAGTCGATACGGTAGTCCCAGTCGTGCAGACCGCAGATCAGGTCGTCGCCCTTCACGTAGCCGTCCGCGAGCAGCGCGCCGCGGTGCAGGCAGCGACCGTAGAGCACCGACACGTCGTCGCCGCGGCGAACGACCACGAGGTCGACTCCGGCGACCAGCGCGTGGGTCGGCGTGGCTTCGGGGAGGTCCGAGAGAGCGAAGAGAGCGGTCTTCTGCACGGGTGTCGTCGGTCGGAGAGTGGCGAATTCGCGAGGCGGGCACGTCACGGCGGGACGGCGCGCGCGAAGACGTTCGCAATCCCCTCGGGGACGTGACGCGCGCGGCGAACTCGACGAGGAGCCTCCTCGACGCTGCGCGCACGCCGTCCCGGTCGCTATCTTAGGAGCCTCGCTCGCGCGCCGCCCATGCCTTTGCCGCTCGCCCAAGCCCTGTTCTGGATCGGGACCGTCCACGTGGCGCTCGGGCTCCTGTTCGGCGTGCCCTTCGTGTTCCGTGGGGTCGACCGCATCGATCCGGCCGCTCGGGGTGCGGGCGTCGGGTTTCGCCTGCTGATCCTGCCGGGCGTCGTGGCCCTCTGGCCGCTCCTGTTCCTGCGCTGGCGCCGCGGAGGACCGCCGCCGACCGAGCGCAGCCCGCACCGCGACGCGAGCCTCGCGGAGGACGCCTCGTGATCGCGCCGCTGCGACGGAGACACGGACGCGTGGTGGTCCTCCTGGCCGCCGTGCTCCCGCTGGTCCTGGGCTTCTCGCTCGCGGCGCGACCGGAGCGAACCGGAGTCGTCCCGGCGGAGCTGTTCCGGGAGCCGGCCCGCCCGAGCGCGACCCCTCTCCTGTTCCGCGACGGACACACGCTCCCCCTGGAGCTGGCCTACTGGCCCGCGAGCGGAGAGGACGATCGTCCGCCGGTCGTCGAGTTCCGCCTGCTCGAGGACCCTGCCGTTCCCGACCTGCTCGTCTACCAGCAGGAGGACGACCGCGTACCGTCCGCGTCGACGCTGCTCGGTCCGCTGCCCGGCTCCGGCACGCGGCGCTTCGAGCTCGCGACGGTCGAAGGGCGGCTCCGGGGACCGTGGCTCGTGCTGTGGAGCCCCGTGGAAGAGCGGGTCCTCGACGCCTGGCAGCTGAGGAGCGAGTAGATGGGTCACCAGTACCAGAGCGTCGGGTGGAACCCGCAGAAGAAGGCCTACGACCGGGCGCTGGTCGGCGGCGTCGCGCTGTACCTCGTCGCCTTCGTCGGCGTCGGCCTGGCGCTGCACCCGGACACGACCGCCGAGACCCTGCTCCTGCGGGCGTTCGGCACCGCGGCGTTCACGCTGCTGCACGTCGTGCTGTGCATCGGTCCGCTCGCGCGCCTCGACCGGCGCTTCCTGCCGCTGCTCTACAACCGCCGGCACATGGGCGTGACGATGTTCGTGCTGGCGCTCTTTCACGGCGTGCTCGCGCTGATCCAGTTCCACGCGCTCGGCGATCAGAACCCGCTGGTCAGCGTGCTCACCGCCAACCCGCGCTTCGACAGCGTCGCGCAGTTCCCGTTCCAGCCGCTCGGACTCGCGGCGCTCGCGATCCTGTTCCTGATGGCGGCCACGAGCCACGACTTCTGGCTCGTGAACCTGACCGCGCCGGTGTGGAAGTCGCTGCACATGCTCGTGTACGTCGCCTACGGCCTGATCGTCGCCCACGTCGCGCTCGGGGCGCTGCAGGTCGAGACGCACCCCGTCCCTACGATCCTCGTCGTCCTCGGCCTCGTGCTCGTTCTCGGCCTCCACCTCGCGAGCGCCGCGAAGACGGCGCGCGAGGAACGAACCGGCCGGCCCGTCACAGCGCCGGAGGCGGGCTGGGTCGACGCCTGCGCGGTCGACGAGATCGAGGAGGACCGCGCGCGCATCGTGACCGTGGCCGGCGACCGCGTGGCCGTGTTCCGCTCGAAGGGCGCGGTCTTCGCGCTCTCGAACGCGTGCCAGCA
>CAZDYS010000712.1:0-2282 GCA_964509445.1 uncultured Planctomycetaceae bacterium | reverse complement strand
GGGAGTCCAACAAGGAGCCCTACCTGAACCTGAAGTCCAGCGTCTGGGGCGCGGACCCCGAGAGTGGCGGCGCCGGCTTCTACCTGGGGCGTGGGCAGAGCGAGGACCCGAAGCAGAGCCTGCGCCCGTCCGAGGCGCAGATCCGCGACGAGATCGTCCCCGCGCTGCTCCACGCGCTCGAGACGGAGTCGAGCAACGACATCCTCACGGGCGCGATGATGGCGCTCGCGAAGATCGGCGACGTGCGGTCCGAGGACGGTGGCTCGCTCTTCCAGGACCGGATCGCGTCCTTCCTGGCGGACGACGTGCAGGAGGTCAGCGAGACCGCCGCGGTGGCGCTCGGCGTCCTCGCGGACGCGGCGTCGATCGACCTCCTGTCCGCGCTGCTGCTGGACCTGGCCGAGGGTCGTCGGAGGGTCGACGAGGGCGAGGTCCCCTACCGCACGCGCGCCTTCGCGGCCTACGGCCTGGGACTGATCGGCGCCAACCCGGCGACCAGCGGCGAGGACCGCGCGCGGATCCTGCGCACGCTGGTGCTCGGGCTCGAGACCGACGACACGAGCTCCCAGGACCTGCGCGTCGCCTGCGTCGTCGCGCTCGGCCTGTGCCCGAGCGACCGGCCCGGTCGCGCGCCGCAGGAGGACGAGGAGTCGGTCCCCCACGACTCGTTCTGGGCACAGATGGAGTTCCTCCACGGGATGCTCGTCGACGAGAAGCAGAACGCGTTCCTGCGCGCGCACGTGCCGACCTCGATGGCGCGGCTGCTGCAGAGCGTCGACCGTACGAAGAGCCCAGTCTGGCGCGAGGCGGTCGAGCACTGGCGCACGCGCGTCGGGTCGGAACTGACCCAGCGGATCGCGCGCGGCTCGAAGGTCCCGAACGAGCTCCTGCAGTCCTCCGTGCTCGCGCTCGGACAGATCGGCACGAACGGACCGGAGGACCTTCCGCTGCGCAACGCGCTCGAAGCGGTGCCGGTGGAGGTCGCGGACCAGCAGGCGCGCCACTTCGCGACCATCGCGCTGGCGAAGGCCGGCGGGCGCGGACGCGTCGGAGACGAGGCCGGACTCCAGCAGGCGGCGCGGTTCCTGCTGCGCACCCTGGACGGCAAGTCGACCCTGCGTCCCTGGGCCGGGCTCGCGATCGGCGTCCTGGGCGACGAGGCGCGGCGGAGCGGTTCCGAGAGCCTCGTCCTGACCGAGCTGGCCGACGCGCTGCGGCTGCAGATCGCCGAGGAGCGCTCGCCGAGACGTCTGGCGGCCTACGCGATCGGCGCGGGCATCCTGCGGGACCTGGAAGCCTCCTACCTCCTGCGGGAGAAGCTCGCGACCCAGAGCGACCCCGAGGCGAAGGGCTACCTCGCCGTCGCGCTCGGCCTGATGAACGATCGCGAGGCGATCGACGACATCACGCGCATCGTCGAGGACTCCCAGTACCGGCCGGAGCTCTTGAAGCAGGCGGCGATCGCGCTCGGGCTCCTGGGCGACAAGAAGATCGTCGGTCGTCTGGTCCAGCGCATGCGCGGGAAGATGGGGCTCGCCAGCCGGGCGGCGATCTCCTCCGCCCTGGGGTTCATCGGCGACCGGAACGCGGTCCGGCCCCTGGTCGAGCTGCTGCAGGACGAGGAGCAGAGGGACCTCACGCGTGCCTTCGCCGCCGTGGCGCTCGGCATCGTGGCGGACAAGGAGGAGCTGCCCTGGAACACGAAGATCGCGGTCGACCTGAACTACCGGGCGGCGACCTCGACCCTCGTGGACCCGTCCAGTGGTACCGGAATCCTGGACATCCTCTGAGGGGGACGCGAGGGAGCGGGAGGACGGAGGGGGGCCGCTCGTGGGCCCTCCTCTGAACCCCTGGGGAGGGCCGCGCTACGATCCCGGAACGGCAGGCTTCCGCTCCATCGAGCCGGCGCCCCGAGCGCGCCGCAACCTCGCGTAAAAGGCCGCTGGTTCGTGGATCCTGGGCGTTTCCTCGGCGGTTGGGAGAGCTACCATGGCTGCCGCCAGCGGGGGTCCCTCCCCTGGTATGGCCCTTGCAAGGTGGACCGCGGAACCCGGTCTCCGATGCGAACCGGGTCGATCCACCGCACACAGAAATCACGAGACAGGCAGCCATGAAGAAACTCGTCCTGGCCGCGACGTTCGTCGCAGCCGGCCTCCTCGGCCAAGACGTCTCCGCCCACGGTGGCAACTACCGTGGTCCCGGTGACACCGTCCCCCCGGGCGGCGGCGGCGGCACGCTGTGTGCCGACGGCGACTGCGGCAACTGCGCCGTCGATCTCGACG
>CAZDYS010000711.1:0-2286 GCA_964509445.1 uncultured Planctomycetaceae bacterium | reverse complement strand
AGCGCAGGGCCGCGGAGACCGGCTGCGTTCCCTCCAGCAGGGTGAGGCTGCCCCCGTCCTCGCGCAGGAGCTCCGCGGCACGCGGCAGCAGCTCCTCGTTGTGTCGGCGCACGCCTCCCATCGGCTGACCCAGCACCGAGCCGGCCAGGAGCACGTGCGGGGCCGTCACGAGCCGAGCTCCTCCCACAGCGCCTCGACCGCTGCCGCCGCGCGGTCCCAGCTCGTCTCCTGCAGGCGCTCCGGGAGCGTGTAGCGGAGCTCTTCCCGCCGATCCAGCGCCTCCGCGAAGGCGGTGGCGATGCTCTCCTCGCTGGAGGCGTCGACCGCGAAGGCCGCCCCTTGGCCGGCCTCCTCCTGGGCGGAGTCCGCGGGCACGATGGCCGGCGTGCCGCAGGCGAGCGCCTCGAGGACCGGGAGGCCGAAGCCCTCGGATCCCGACAGCACCGGGACGAGCGAGGCGAGGCGATACAGACCCGGCAGGTCCTGCTCTTCGATGCGGTCGAGCGTCGTCACCTGACCGGCCAGCCCGAGCTGGGACGCGAGTCCGAGGTCGCGCCGCAGCGTCGGCGTGTCCCCGCCGGTCACCACCACCTCCACGCGCCGTCCCTGGGCGACGAGGCGGGCCACGCCGCGCAGCACGGCGGCCAGGTTCTTCTTCGGGCGGACGGCACCGGGGCACAGCACGATCGGGTCCGAGCCCAGGCGGTAGCGTTCGAGGAGGACCTCGTCGATCTGCCCGGGGGCCGGCTCCGGCACGAACGCCGCGGACACGCCCCAGGGGATCACGCGAACGTTCGCGCGGTTGCCCAGGTCCTTCGCGACGTGGCGCGTCGGCACGACGACCCGGGCGGCGCGGCGCGGTCCGAAGAAGGCCCAGAACCGGTGCGCGAGCCCGGCGTTCTCCGGGTCGCCGTGCTTCCAGGGCAGCTCGTGCACGGTCTGCACGCGGCGGCCCGGGCCTCCAGGTGCGAAGGAGGAGACGAAGGAGTGGATGCCGGCGAGTCCTCGCTCCTTCACGAGCCGGGGCAGCTCGCGACGACGCCAGGAGCCGAAGCGCGTGAGTCCCGCCGGAGGCTCGAGGCGCACCACCTCGAGACGGCCGCGCGCCTCGAGGGCCTCGAGCAGCGAGGACGCCACGCGGCGCACGCCGGGGGAGTGAGGAGATTTACAGGCCGATGCGTCGAAGCCGACTCGCATCGCGGTAGCGTACCGCGGCCATGAGCGAAGATCCCGCCAGCCCGAAGCGCCCGCGCGTCCTGTTCCTCTGCACCGGCAACTCCTGTCGCAGTCAGATGGCCGAAGGCTGGCTGCGTCACCTCACGGCGCGACGCGTGGAGGCGCTGTCCGCCGGCGTCGACCCGGTCGGCCTGAACCCGCGCGCGGTCCGCGTGATGGCGGAGGCCGGTGTCGACATCTCGAGTCAGACCTCGGACGCGATCCAGGACTACCTCGCGGATCCTCCGGACCTGGTCGTCGCGGTGTGCTCGCACGCCGCGGAGAGCTGCCCGACGTTCCCGGGGGCGACGCGCGTCGTGCGCTGGCCGTTCGACGACCCCGCGCACCTTCCCGGGGAGGACGAGGAGGTGCTGCCGGAGTTCCGCCGCGTGCGCGACGAGATCCGGGCCAAGCTCGAGAACTGGCTGGAGGACGGACTGCCGGAGCTCGCCAGCGACGTCGCGGAGCCGCGCCCCTGAGAGCGCGCGCGGGGGTCCCACCGCCCCCGACCTCCACCTTTCGGACCGACGCGCACGCGGGTCGGTTTCCGGGCGGCCCCGAGGAGCTCAGAGCGAACGTCGCATCACCGGGCCGTCCTCTTCCTCCGGCTCGGTCGCGTTCTTGTAGGCGATCAGCGTGTGGCGCGCGGTCTCGCGCCAGGTGAACTTGCGCGCCTGCTGGCGTCCGCGCAGCTCGTGGTCGCGCCGTAGCTCGGGCTCCGCCAGGAGCCGTCGGGCCCCCTCGAAGATCCGCTCGACGTCGGTGGGCTCCACGAACCAGGCGGCGTCCCCGCAGACCTCGGGCATCGCGGCGACGCAGCTCGTCACGACGGCGGTGCCGCAGGCCATGGCCTCCAGCGGCGGCAGGCCGAATCCCTCGTGGAGGCTCGGGAACAGGAACAGCTCCGCGCGCGAGTAGAGCCGCACCAGCTCCTCCTCGCTCACGAAGCGTCGCCACTCGACGCGCTCGCGCGCGGGAGAGGCGGCGAGGGCTCGCTCGAAGTGCTCCGAGCCGTGCCCGGCCGGTCCTGCGACGATCCAGCGATGGGGGAAACCCTCCTGGACGAGGCGC
>CAZDYS010000710.1:0-2292 GCA_964509445.1 uncultured Planctomycetaceae bacterium | reverse complement strand
CCGGCAGGACCTCCTCGACCTCCTGCGCGAGGAAGCCGATGCGCTCGCCGGCGAGCTCGTGGATGGCCTCCGGGTCCTTGTATTCGAAGGACACGCCGCGCAGCGACAGCAGCGTCTCCAGCGCGCCATCCAGGTCCGAGACGTTCTTCTTGAGACGGGCGTCGGAGGAGACGGACCAGGATCCGCCGCCGGGCTTGCCCGCGGATCCGTTGACCTCGAGCGTGAACAGCGGGTTGCTCGTGTTGATGCCGACGTTGCCGCCGTCGCGGAGCACGAGCCGGCCGCCGGCGACGTTCGTCTCGACGAACTCGAGGCCCTGGGATCCGAAGTCGAGGTGGTAGTCGCTGCCTCCCTGGGAGCTCAAGAGCTGCAGCGTGTCGCCGGTCCCGGCGTCCTGGATCGAGAGCGGCCGCGGCGGAGACTGCGTTCCGATCCCGACCCGGCCGTTCCCTTGGAGGACCATGCGCGTCGTGCCGCCGGCTCGGAACTCCAGCTCTTCGTCGAGGTCGTTCCAGACGAGGGCTCCGGCGGAAGGAGCCCCGGGGTGGCCGAACAGGATCCCGGTCTCCTTGTCGTCTCCGCCGAGAACGTGAACCCAGGTCGCGTCCCCGGACCCCTCGGCGATCAACGCGGCGTCTCCGTCCGGAGTGGCGCCCGAGTCCCCGCTCCACACGTGCAGCGGACTCTGCGGAGTCGCCGTCCCGATCCCGACGTCTCCGCCCGCGTCGATCTCCAAGGCCGGCGTAACACCCTGCGCGAAGAACCGAGTGCCGCCGGCGGCGAAGACGTTGAACTGGTTGGCCGCCGTGGAGTTCTTGAAATCCAGCGTGGCGTCTCCCCAGACGAAAGAGCCTTCGTGAATGGCTTGGGCGCCGCGGCCGGCAGCAAGACTGTAGGCATCGCTGGCGAAGTTGACGCTGCCGCCGACGACGGTCGAGAAGAGGCCGGTCGCGAGGTTGCCCCCTCCTCCGAGAACGGAGGCCGCGAAGTTCGTGGCCTGGTTCGAGCCTCCACCTGCGACCGTGGAGTAGTCGCTGAAGGCCGTGTTTTCGTCTCCTCCGCTGACCGTGCCGTAGAGGCCGCTGACCGTGTTGTTCCGACCGCCTCCGATCACCCCGTACGTACCGGACACATCGTTGTAGCGGCCGCCCCCCAGGGCAGCATCCGTGGCGCCCGAGGAGATCGTGTTGTCCGTCCCGGAGAGGACCGTACCGGCGACGTCGAGCCGAACGACAGGAGTCGTCGTGCCGATGCCGACGTGACCCGTTGCGTCGTCGACGAAGAGGTCGGTGGACAGAGGGTAGAGCAAGCCCAGCGTCGGCGTGCTCGAGGCCTCGAGGCACGCGCCGCCGGCCTGGTCGCGGAGGCTCGGCAGACACAGAGGACCGGCGGACATGCCCGTCGGAGGTGCACTCGCGCTGCGGGAAGAGGCTGCGGGCGTCGACGCGCTCGGTCGCGGTGAATCCTCCTGGACGCGTGAACCGGCGACCGCACGGCCACCCCGGGCGGAGGAGTTCGCGGGAGCCGCGGGATCCGTGCTCTCGGAGACGTCTTCGCCCTGGGCCGGCAGCTGTCCCGCGAGCGTCGCAACACCCTGCACCTCGGCGGGGGCCTGCGGCAGGGCGATGCGCTCGAAGGAACCGTCCCCCAGCGAGTGGTAGAGCGCGTAGGTCCCGCGCTGGACCAAGTGCAGGTCCAGCCGGCCGTCGCCGTCGTAGTCCGACCAGTGGGCGGATTCGTCGAACCCGGTCGCATCGATGCCGCTGGAGGTCGTGACGTCGACGAAGAAGGAGCCGACGTTCTGGAAGAGGTGGCTGGCCCCCCGGGACGTGCCCACGAAGAGGTCCTCGAGGCCGTCGCCGTCGTAGTCCCGCCAGACCGTGAAGCGGGCCCCGGTCACGGTGTCCAGCTCGTAGAGCTCGGTGACGTCTTCGAAGGAGCCGTCCCCGCGATTGCGCAGCAGCGCGAGTCTTCCGCGCCCGAGAAGGACCGCGGCATCCTGGAGGCCGTCGGCGTCGAAGTCGCCCCACTGCAGGGGGGCGGAGCGATCGACGGGCGGCTCGCCGGAGACCTGCTGGGCGTTCGCCGCGACGGACAGGAGGATGCAGGAGAGGGACAAGAGGGGAGATCTATGGGGGCTCATGGGAGGCAACCGGTAGGGGGGAACGTGGAGTCACCCTTCCCGAACGCCGTCTGGTCCGCTCGCACGCAGCGAGATCCGACAATCTTGCGGCGAGCCGGCGATCGCACCGGGCCCGGGGCGAGCCGTTCTAGGTGCCCCCTCCGTGGCAG
>CAZDYS010000709.1:0-2293 GCA_964509445.1 uncultured Planctomycetaceae bacterium | reverse complement strand
GGCGTGTCGCACCAGCGACAGCGCAGCGGACAGCCGCCGAGCCGCACGAACGTCTGCGGCTCCCCCACGTAGAGGCCTTCTCCCTGCACCGAGGCGAACACCTCGAGCACGGGAGCCGACTGCGTGTCGATCGTGGGCGGAGCATGCATGACGAAACCGCCGCCGGCCCCAAGCGAACCGCCTCCCCCACTTCCACGGAGCGCTCGCGCGGGCTGCGCGAGCTCCGGGAGCGGGCGAGGCGGAGCGGACCCGCGGCGCAGAGCGAGCGGACTACTCGCTGTCGGCCTCGGCCGCCTTCTCCTCGGCGTCGGCCTTCTTCTTCTTCTTGCCGGTCACGACCTTGAACTTCGTGCGGACCTTGGGGAGTCCCCAGGCGGAGTCGGCCTCGGCGTCGAACTTACCGTCCTTCGCCAGCTTGGCGAGACGCTCGACACGGGTGAGAACGCTGCGCTCACCGGTCAGGGAATCGGCACCGCGCAGGCTCGAGTGGATGGACATGACAGTAGTGGGAAACGGGAGGTTGGGACGAGCAGGCGCCGTTCAGCGCGGAATCAGCTTGTCGATCAGGTGGATGTAGGCGTCGTCGTAGACACCGTCGACGCCGTCTCGAGAGAGCCCGCGCACGCGGCGCACCAGGCTCTCCAGGTCGGTCTTGCGCGGCGCCGCTCCGGCGAGCACCACGATTCCCCCGCGCACCTGGTAGGGCGTGTAGGCGGGGATGTTCTGTTCGCGCAGGAAGTCGAAGGTCGCCCACGCGTAGTCCTCGTTCGAGCGGCCGTAGGTGGCCACGACGATCGTGAACTCGTTCGCCTTGTCGAGCAGAGCCGCGTTGCTCGCGGGCTCGGTCGGCGCGACCGGTTGCTCGGAGCCGGCGACCGTTCCGGAGGGCACGATCCCGCCGGCGCCGCGCGCGGGCAGCGGGTCCTCCTCGACGACGGGCGGCGTCTCGCCCTCCTCGGCGTGCGCCGGCTGCGCCTGCTTGCCGGTCAGGCGTCCGGCGAGGAACGCGAGCACGATCAGGAGCACCCAGCCGGCCCAGCCCGGCAGCGCGAGGTTGCGGCCTTCCCCTCCGGAGGCGGAGGAGCTCGCGGCGGGCGTCGCGCCGCTCAGCGGTCCGGGAGCGCGCGGCGAGCTCTGCACGAGGGTCGTGGCCGGCGGGTCCTTCGGACCGTCGGCACTGCGGAACGCCTCGAGCATGTTCTTGTTGGCAGCCATCGCGGGTCCCCGGGGGAGCGGCCTCCTTCCTTAGAGCGGGCCCTCCGCGGAGCGCCCGGCTCCAGGAGAGGCCCGGAAGGGCCGGAGCCGTCCCAGGGAAACGGCGAAGGGTACCTGCGGAGCGCCCTCGCGGTCAATCCGCTTGGGCCCCGGAGGCGTCCCCGGCGGGCCCCGGGAGCTCCTCCAGCTCGGCCAGCAGCGCGCGCGAGCTGGCCGCCCAGGTGCCGCTCGGAAAGCGCTCCAGGTAGCGCTCCAGGGCCCTCTTCGCCCCTGCGACGTCCCCCGTGAGCCGGCGAGCACGGGCCAGGTTCTCGTGGACGGGATCCGGCAGCTCGAGGCCCTCCGGCGCCGCCTCGATCACCTCCGTCCAGAGCACGGCGGCCCCGGCCGGGTCCTCGAGCCGGTAGAGCACGACGCCCAGGTGGTTGCGCGCGGCCAGGTTGCCCGGATCGAAGCGGGTCGCGTTCCCGAACGCCTGGAGCGCTCCGTCCAGGTCCCCCTCCTCGAAGGCGCGGACGCCGCGCTCGAGCTCGAGCCCGGCCTGCTCCACCAGGAAGCCGGCTCCGAACCCGAGCTCCTCCTCCGTCAGCCCCGCGTCGCGCGCGGCCGCGTACTGCTCCGCCGCTTCGAGCTTCTTGCGCTCCATCAGGAGCAGCGTCGCGTAGCGCTGCCGCAGGTTCGGCACGGTCGCGCCCAGCTCGCGGCCCTCGCCGGCGAGCCCCTCGTAGAGCTCGATCGCCCCGGCGAAGTCCATCAACCCGGAGCGCGCCTCGGCCTCGAGCTCGCGGAAGTCCGCGGAGTCCGGATCGTAGGCGCGCGCGAGGAGCGCGTGCGCGAGCGCCTGGTCCGGGGCCCCCTCGGAGATCGCCATGCGGCCGACCAACAGGTGCGCCTGGGCGGTCGGGTAGGCCAGGAAGGGCAGCTCGGGGTCGAGCAGCCGGGCGGCCTCCAGGGCGCTCAGGCCCTCGCGGCCGCCGCCCGGGGTGCGGATCAGGAGCAGCCCGCGCGCGCGCTCGAGCGGCGCCACCTGACCGACCTCCTTGAGCGCCGCCCGCAGCTGGTCGCGCCCGGACTCGAG
>CAZDYS010000708.1:0-2297 GCA_964509445.1 uncultured Planctomycetaceae bacterium | reverse complement strand
GTCAGCACGCCCCCGACCAGCACCAGGCGCCAGCACCGCTCCGCGCGGTTCGGGCCTCCGAGACGACCGCGCCGCGCCAGCATCCACACGCCGCCGAGCAGCAGCGTGGAGTGCACCCAGTAGGTGCCGAGCCAGGCGACGACCGCGAACAACAGCTCAGATTGCATCGACCTCTCTCCCCCCGGCTTCCTCCGCCTCGCGCTCCGCGATCAGCCGCCGCAGGCGGCCGAGCTCGGATTCCTGGATCTCTCCCTCGGTGAGCAGGTGGCTGACGAGCGCACCGGCATCCCCCTCGAACAGTCGCTGGGTGAGGTCCGCGACCATGGACCGGGTGACCGCCTCCTCCGAGACCGTCGGCGCGTAGACGAACTGACGCCCCTCCGTGCGGTGGGTGACGACGCCCTTCTTCTCCATTTTCGACAGCATCGTCGCGATCGTGGTGAGCGCGCGGCGCTTGTCCGCCGGCAGAGCCTCGACGACGCGGGCGACGGTGGCCTCGCCCTCGGTCCACAGCACGCGCATGATCGCGAACTGGAGATCGCCGAGGTGGTGAGAGGTGCTCATGGAAGGTCCCGGGTGGGGGTCGGCGGTGGGCGGAGGCGCGGCTCTGCGAGCGGAGCCGGGCGGCCTTCGACTACCGCGGTAATACGACCTGGGTAGTTTTACGGCAGCGGGCCCCCGGAGTTGCAGCTTCGAGCCGACTTTTCTTTGTACGGGCTCGGTGTCGAGGCGCGGGGCCAGCGGGGACCGAGGACCGTGGGCAGGGGAAACGGAGGCCACGCCTCGTCGGTGGGAGAACCGCGCGGCGGATTCCGCGTTCGGCGACCGGAGGCGGCCTCACCGCGGGGAGATCCCGGCGCGAGGATGGGGCGTGTGCAGGCGACCCGGGGGAGGGGCGCCCACGCGCAGCGCGGCCCGGAACGAGCCGAGGGCCCGACGTGGACTGGACGTCGGGCCCTCGGGGCACGCCGGCGGGAGGCATCCCTGGCGGGGCCCTCCTCGTCCGTGGACGCGTGCTCGATCTAGGGCTCTGTTTCGGTCGTCGGGCGCGAGAGCTGGAGGGATCCCGTGCCCTCCGCGAGATTCCAGGCGGAGAGCGGCGCCGTCGGTGCGCTCCTGGGAACGGCCACGACGGAGAAGGCGCTCGTCACGGCCAGCTCCAGGCTCCCGTCCGCGCGGGTGGGTCGACCCCAGCTCCAGGTGCCGCTGGCCTCGTCGCGCATCCACACACGGGCGGGCAGCGGGTCCTCTGGCGTTCCGACGCGGAGGTCGCGCACGCGACCCGAGCCGAGCACCACGTCGAGCGGCGTCTCGCTCGGCGCCGCCGTCGTCTCGAAGGCCAAGAGGGAGCCGGTGGGATCGGCGATCCGCAGCCGCGCGGCGTCGGCCGCGAGCGGCAGGCTCCAGCGGCCTTCGTCGTCCGTCGCGGTCCAGCCCAGCCACTCCTCGGTCTCGCTGTCCCAGGCGGAGACGCACAGGCCTCCGCGCGGCGTTCGGCTCGCATCGGTGACGCGTCCTTCGAGCGCCCGTGCGACGTCGAGCTGCAGCGCGAGGCCGCCTTCCCGTGGACGCTCGGTCGCGTCCAGCACCCAGGTCGGTGCCAGGCGATCGTGAGCGGCCGGCGGCAGGACCACCAGGTGGGCGGCCGGCGGCAACACGACCGTCACGCGTCCGGTCTCGTCCGTGAGGGAGCGCGAGACCGTGACCGGGTCGGGGCCGGACGCGTCGAGCACGCGCACCTCGGCGGCGGTCAGGCCGAGGCCTTCCTCGTCCGTGACGGTGACGTCGAGCGGGGTGCCCTCGCGCAGGTAGAGCTCCAGGCCCTGCTCCGGATCCCGCGCGCGGTCCAGCGCCCAGGCCCCGATGCGCTCCGGCTCCTCCGGGCGCGAGGCGAACACGTCGAAGCGCTCCGGCGCCTGGGAGAACGCGAAGCGTCCCTCGGCGTCCGTGCGCGTCACCTCCACGAGCATCGCGAGCTCGTGGTCGAACAGCGCGACCTCGGCGTTCATCAGCCCGGACCCGCGCGTGTCGAGCACCAGGCCCTGGACGGCGCCGACCGGAGACTCGCGGTGCCCGAAGCCGGGCACGCCCATCAGCGCGATCGTCCCGAGCCCGACCATGACGAGCGCGGCGCTCTCGGCGGAGAGAGGGGTGCGCTTGGTCACGGGAGCAGCTCCGGGTGGCGCGCCTCGAGCAGCTCGCCCAGGAGGATCGCCGTGCGCTCCGAGCGCACGAGGCCCTCGGTGCGGCGGACGCGCTCGAGGTCCCGGTCGGTCCCGCTCGCGGCGGACTCCTGG
>CAZDYS010000707.1:0-2297 GCA_964509445.1 uncultured Planctomycetaceae bacterium | reverse complement strand
CCCCCGGACCGCGCGCGCACGCTGGCGGAGCTGGCTCCGCTCTCCTGGCGGCTCGAGGCGACCCTCGGCGCACACGCCGAGGCGCGCTTCGACGAACGGCGGCGCAAGGACCTCCTCGAGCGTCTCACGCGACGCCTCAAGAGCGCCCGCGACCGTCACGCGGGGCTGCTCGAGCAGGAGCGCGCCACGGACCGCGCCGAGCGCGTGCGGCAGGACGCGGAGCTCCTCACCGCCCACCTGGGTCAGCTGCGGCGCGGGCAGGCCGAGATCGAATTGCCAGACGCGTTCGACCCGGACGCACCGCCGCGCGTGATCGCGCTCGACCCGGGCCTGTCCCCGCGCAAGAACGTCGAGCGCCTGTTCTCGCGCCACAAGAAGCTCGTGCGCGCACGGGAGAAGCTGCCCGCGGAGATCGAGCTCACCGCGCGGCAGGTCGCCGGCTACGAGGAGCGGCTGGAGCGCGTCCGGGCCGAGGACGCGGACCTCGACGCGCTCGAGGCCGAGGCGGTCGAGGGCGGCTGGCTCCCGGCCAAGCAGGTCGCGCCGAAGCAGCGCAAGAAGGACGAGCCGCGCCGCCCCTACCACAGCTTCTACGCGGCCAGCGGCGCGGAGATCCGCGTCGGGCGCAACGCCCGCGACAACGACGCGCTGACCTTCAAGCACGCCCGCGGCAACGACCTGTGGCTGCACACCGCGGACACGCCCGGCAGCCACGTGGTCCTGGTGGTCGGCAAGGGGCGCGAGCCGGCCCCGGAGGAGATCCTCGACGCGGCGACCCTGGCGGTCCACTTCTCTCCGCTGCGCGGCGCCCACAAGGCGGGCGTCCACGTCGCGCGCCGGAAGGAGGTCCACAAGCCGCGGCGCGCTCCGGCGGGCCTGGTCACGCTGTCCGGGGGCCGGGAACAGCGCATCCGCGTCGAACCGGACCGGCTCGAGCGGCTCCTGGCGACGCGCGGGAAGCCGCGCGCGGGTGACGCGGAGGGCGGCTCGAGCCACCCCTAGCGGCCTGCGCGGCTCCGCCCCGCGAAGGTCCCCGACGGCCCCCGTAGCCGTCCGCCCGGAGGCGGGTAGGATGCTGCGTCCTCCCTGGAACGTCCGGACGTCCCGGACCGGCCCCGCTCCTCCCATGATGCGCCTCGCCACCACCCCGCTCCTCGTCCTCTTCGCTTCCCTCGCCTCCACCAGCTGCATGTGGAACACCTCCCACGTGCGCGAGGAGCGGCAGGCGCCCGACGAGGACGAGCTGCTCGAGCTCTACGTGACGACCGCCACCTACCTCTACGACGACGGCTCGTTCCTGCGTGCTCAGGAGCAGGCCGTGAAGGCGCTCGAGCTCGACCCGGGCAACGTGCCGATGAGCCGCATGGCCGGCTGGATCAAGCTGCGCCTCGGCAAGACCGAGGACGTGCTCGTCGCGCGCAACCTGTTCCGCAAGCTGGTGCGCGAGGGCGACGACAACGAGGGGACCCTGATCGGTCTCGCCACGGCCACCGAGCGTCTCGGCACCGGCTACGACCGCGCCGCGCGCGAGGTCCTCGCCGGAGACCGGCACCCGGAGCCGGGACTCGACGCGGCGCAGTCCGCCGAGAAGCACCGCGAGGAGGCGCAGTCGCTCTGGAAGGAGGCGGTGGCGCTGTACGAGAGCACGCTGGTGGACGGTGAGGGCTCGACGGCCGCGATGAACGGCCTGCAGCGCACCTACGCGCTGATGGGCGACTTCGAGAACAGCCTGGTCTGGACCGACCGTCTGATCGTGCGGTCGACGGACGAGCTCGAGGTCTGGCGCCGCATGCTGACGGGCAGCGATCTCTCCCAGCGCGAGGAGAGCCTTTACCGCGAGAACGAGCGCGTCGCGCGCGAGCTGCAGGTGCAGACGCACCTGTTCGCCTCGACGCTGCTGCACGACCTGGGACGCCTGGAGGAGGCGATCCAGCACCTGGACTGGGTGGCCGAGGCGGACGCGCAGCTGCCGCAGGTCTACAGCCGGCGGGCGCAGCTCCTGGCGAAGACCGGGTCCTACCAGCCGGCGATCGGCGACCTGGACCGGTTCCTGGCGCTCTCCGACGCGCCCTTCGAGGACCCCTCGATCAAGCAGGCCTTCGCGCTGCGGAGCGAGTGCGAGAGCGCGCTCGCGAGCGCGCGCGACTAGTCCTCGGTCGGCGTCACGGGCGCCTCGTCGGCGCGCGGGCGCCAGACCTCCGTCCGGCGACGTCCGTCCACGTCGAGGAACTCGATCGTGACGGGCGCCGTGGCCTGGCGCGCCTGGAGGGTCTCGGCGATGTCCAGGGGGCGCGTGA
>CAZDYS010000706.1:0-2298 GCA_964509445.1 uncultured Planctomycetaceae bacterium | reverse complement strand
GAGCTTGCGCTGCTTCAGGGTCTGGCGCGCCTCGTCGAGGCGCGCCGACACGTCGTCCTTCTTCGCCCGGACGTCACGAAGCGCGTCGTAGTTGCCGCTGTTGAACGCGTTGCCGCTGCGGTCCCGCGCGTCCGGCGGCAGCGCCGGGTTCGCGCCCAGGGCCTTGCACTGGTCGACGTACTTGGTCTCCGCGTCCCGGAACCGCTTTTGCTTCTCCTTCTTGGACTGCCCGAGGACCTCTTGCTCGAGCAGGAGATCGTCGAGGTCGCTCTGGATGATGTCCTCGATCCAGCCCGTGTTGAGCCGGTTCAGGAACGCGACCGCGCGCTTGCCGTTGCCGTCCTTGAAGGTGATCTCGAGGTAGGTTCCGCCGACCTCCTTGCTCTTCGCGACCTTCTCGACCGTCAGGTTCTTCATGATCCCGTCGAGGATCTCCCGGCGGGTCTCGAGGCTGCCGCGGTCGTACTCCGGCCACTGGTCGATGAGCTCCTTCCCCACGATCCGTCGGATGCGCGAGTAGTGGATGATGTGCTCTTCGACGTTCTCGATCTCGCGGCCCGTGGCCGACTGGTTGCGTCCCTTGAAGCCGTCGTCGAACGGGTTCCGCGAGTCCTTGACGAGGATCTTCGTGTCGACGATGTACTTCTTCGGGATGATCACCGCGAAGGCGGTGCCGAACACGAACACGAACAGCGCCGGCAAGACGATCTGCCAGCGCCTGCGTTTGAGAACGAGCAGGAACTCCTGAATCTGTCCGCCGGGTGCGCCGTCTGCCATGCCGCTAGAACCGGTTGTTGAAGCCGAGGTTGTTGAAGCGTCCCTGGTTCTCGATGAAGAAGATCGTGTTCAGGATGGTCCGGAGCGGACTCACGATCGGCACGATGATCGCGGAGACGATGTCCGCGAGCTGCTTCAGGAGGGTCGGAGGGACGTAGATGATGTCGTACTCCTGCACGGAGAGGTTGAAGCTCGAGTCTCCGTTGCGCCACATGTCCGCGACGTTCACGTCCATCACGAACGGGTCGCGCGGATCGGCGCGTATCAACCGCACGCGACCGAGGTTGGCGGTGTGCTCCGAGGGCTGGGACTGGATCACCGCCTCGAACACGGTGATGTCGCCCTGGAAGATCTTGCGGCCCTTGGCGCGCACCTCTCCCAGCACGTAGTAGGCACGCTGGCCCCCGGTGCGGATCTTCACGCGCACGTCCGTCCGCGCGAAGTACGGGGAGAGCTTCTGCGTCAGGAAGCTCTCGAGCTCGCTGCGGGTCATGCCCGCCACGAACACGGAGCCCGCCTGGGGCAGGAGGATCGTCCCGTCGATCCCCACCTGCTCCACGCCCTGGAGGCTCTTGTTGTAGGCGTCGAAGAACTGGATCGAGTCCCCGATCGTGACGTAGTTCTGCTCCTGCGCGTTGCCCGCGTAGCGCTTGCCGAAGCCCTCCTGGTTGAGGTGCTGCAGGAGACGCTTGTCCGCCGCGCCGGCGGTGAAACAGCCCGTCAGGCTGCTCAGAAGGGGTGCCAGCAGGACCCAGAGGGCGAGGCTCAGGCTGAGGCGGCGGCGTTGCGGGGACATTTCGCGGGGTTCGATCGAGGGAGCTGGGCTCCCCCGGGACGGGGAGCGAGGGGAGCACCTCGGACTATCGACCCCTTTTGGGGTGCGGTTGAACGGGGCGCTAGGATCCGTACTGACGCTGGTAGTACTCACGGTAGGCACCGCTCCTAACCCTTTGCAACCAAAGGGGGTTGGATTGGTACCACCGGATGGTCATCGGCAGCGCCTCCTCGAAGGTGAAGCGAGGCTTCCAGCCCAGCTCCCGCTCGATCTTGGAGGCGTCGATCGCGTACCGCCGGTCGTGGCCGGGGCGGTCCTTGACGTAGGTGATCAGGCTCTCGGGCTTCTCGAGGGTGGCCAGGATCAGCTTGACGATGTCGATGTTCGGGTACTCGTTGTGGCCCCCGATGTTGTAGACCTCGCCGTCCGCGCCCTGCTCCAGGACCGCCAGGATCGCCTCGCAGTGGTCCCGCACGTACAGCCAGTCGCGCACGTACATGCCGTCCCCGTAGATGGGCAGCGGCTTGTCCTCGGTCGCGTTGGCGATCATCAGCGGGATGAGCTTCTCCGGGAACTGGTAGGGCCCGTAGTTGTTCGAGCAGCGCGTGATCAGGCCGGGAAAGCCGTGCGTGTGGATCGCCGCGCGGACCAGGAGGTCGGAGGCGGTCTTCGAGGCCGAGTAGGGCGAGTTCGGCGCCAGCGGCGTCGATTCCGTGAAGAAGCCCGTGTCCCCGAGGCTGCCGTAG
>CAZDYS010000705.1:0-2300 GCA_964509445.1 uncultured Planctomycetaceae bacterium | reverse complement strand
GATCGACACGTCGGCTTCCTGGTAGCGCGAAGCCGGGTTGCGCCAGTTATTCAGGCGGACGGAGAAGTCCTCCCAGGCGAGCAGCAGGTACTCGAGGTCGCGCTTCAGCTCGGCCTTCGTCTTCCCGACCCCGGCCGTGCGCACGATGACGCCCATCCCGTCGGGGATCTCCATCGACGACAGGATGCGTTTCAGGCGGCGACGCTCCTTGTCGTCGTCGATCTTGCGGCTCACGCCGGTGCGCTCGAGCGAGGGCATCAGCACCAGGTAGCGCCCGGGAATGGACACGTAGGTGGTGAGCGTCGGGCCCTTGTCGCCGATCGCGTCCTTCGTGATCTGCACGGCGACCATCTGGCCCTTCTTGACCAGCTTGTCGATCGGGATGCGCGTGCGCTTCGCGTGGGAGCGGCGCTTGCGCCCGCGTCCCTTCTCCTTGCGCGGCTCCTCGGTGGCCTCGTCCGTGGAGGCCTCGGCGTCGCCGTCCTCGTCGTCGTCTCCCCCGTCGGAGCCGCCCTTGTCGTCGACGTCCTCCTGCTCGACGGGCGTCGAGAGGAGACGCTCGAGACTCCAGTCCGGGTCCCCGTAGCTCGCGAGGATGTCCGACGCGTGCAGGAAGCCGTTGCGTCCCTGCCCGAAGTCGACGAAGGCCGCGCCGATCGCGGACTCGATGTTCACCACGCGCCCGCGGTAGATGTCGCTGACGTAGGAGGTGTGCTTCTTGACCGTCATCTGGAGCTCGACGATCCGACCCTCCTCGATGACGGCGACGCGCGTCTCCTCCGGGTCGCCCGCGTTGACCAGGATGTTGCGCTTCGGCAGCGGCGCGGCGGGCTGCTCGTCCGCCTCCGCGTCCTTGTCCTTCTTCTTACGGGACTTCTTGGCCTTCTTCTTCTTGGCCTTGCGCTTCGAGCCGCCGGACTCGGACTCCTCGAGGAGCACCGCGTCGTCCGGGAGCTCGAGCAGCTCCGGCAGGTCGTCCTCCTCCCCCGGGAGCACGTCCACGCTGACGGCAGCGGCGACCTTCTTCTTGCGACGGCGCCCGCCGCGGGAGCCGCGCTTGCGGGAGCGCTTGGGCTTCTCGCCGTCCTCGTCCTCGGCGCCGTCCTCGGGCTTCGCCTCGTCCTGGTCGGCGTCGTCCTTGCGCTTGCCGCGACTCCTGCGCGAGCGCAGGCGCCGGGACTTCTTGGGAGCGTCCTCGTCTCCGTCGTCGCCCCCGGACGGAGCGTCGGAGCGGGAGGAGCCCTCCTCCGCCGAGGCCTCGGCGCCCTCTTCGGTGTCCTTGGACTCGCTCTTCTTGCGGCGTCCGCCGCGGCGGCGCTTCTTGCGCGGCGCCTCGCCCCGTTCGGAGCCGTCGGATCCGGCCTCGTCGGAGGTCGCGGACGCGGGAGCCTTCGGGGCCTCCACCGCGGTCTCCTCGGAGTCGGACTCCGCGGACTTCGCGGCCTTGGAGCGGCGGCGCCGTCCTCCGCGACTGCCGCGTCGGCGCGGGCGCTTGGTCTGGCCGCCCTCGGAGTCCGGGGCGTCGGAAGCGGCGGGCGCCTCGGAACCGGCGGGCTCCGCGGATTCGGCCGCGGACGGGTCGGAGCGGGCCTGGGTGAGAAAGCGGCCGGCGGGGCTCGCCTCGTTCGCGGAGCGGCGGAGGCGGCGCGGGGCCGGATGGTGCGGGAGCTCGAAGGCTCCCGGGAGCGGTTGTTCGCTCATGCTTGTTCTATTGGAAAAGACCCGGACGGCGCGCCCGTCGAGCCGCCCCGCGAGAGGTCGCGGGCGGAGGACCGGGAGCGAACGCGTCCGGAGGAGAGCCGTCGCGGCGACCCGCAGGTCGGAGCGCGCCGTGCTCTTTCGTTGATCGACTTGAGAAGGCTGCTGGGCCTCCCGGGGACGGGCTCCGCCGAGGCGGGGCCGCTGCCGTTTCCCGGCGAGGGTCGAGGGCGGGTCCCCGACGGGGATCCGGCTCTGCGCAGGGCCCTCCGAGGGCTCCGCGACCCGATGCAGCGCGCGCTATCGTCCGAGATCGATCGCGCAGAGTCGATCGCCGAGGCGGAATTCTCCTCGATCCGGACGAGCTTCCGATGGGGTTCCCGCGAGCGGGAGCGGCTGTCCGGCCCGGGCCATCGGTCCCGGGCCGGACGCTTGCCGTTTCCTTACTGACCGCCGCCGGCCGGGATCGACTCGGCCGGGGCCTGGGCCGCGAGCTCCTCGTCGACGACGAAGGTCTGGTACTGGGTCGGGGGCACGGTCTCGCGGGGCTTGTTTTTTAACAACAGTTTTTTGTTTTTTGTTACCAAGGCTTTTTGGTTTTG
>CAZDYS010000704.1:0-2303 GCA_964509445.1 uncultured Planctomycetaceae bacterium | reverse complement strand
GTCACGTCCGCACGCCGCTCCTCCGCCGACATCGTCGGGTAGAGCGAGGTCGAGGTGACGAAGGTGTCCGCGGAGATGACCTCGCCCATGCTGAGGAACGCGATCTTGAAGGGCTCAGCGACGAGCGAGTCCGGCGCGACCAGGACCACCTTGCGCAGGCGGGTCGGGCGCACGACCGCCCAGGACTCGTCGTCCACGTCGAACCGGTCGCCCTCCGAGCTGACGCGGAAGCGCAGGGAGGCCCCGGCGTCGAACGAGAACTCCCAGTCGACGGACTCGCGCTGCCCGGGGGCGAGCGTGACGTCCATCACCTTGACGGTCTTGAGCGCCTGCCCGGACTCCTTGACCGCGAGCTCGTAGCGGGCCTCGACCTCCTCGTCGCTGAAGTTCTCGAAGACGGCGAGCACGTAGTCCGTGCCCAACGAGGTGTTCTTGCGCGCGGCGAACCGCACGATCCCGACGTTCTCGGTGGACTCGCCGACCGGAACCAGGCCGGCGTCCTCGGCGTCGCCGATCACGCGCTGGACCTCGCCGGCGGCACCGTCCGAGACGAACAGGATGCGCGGCTTCTCGCGGTCGCGCGACACCTCCCGGGCGAAGGCGTAGGCGCCCTCCACGTCGAGCGCGCGCTTCGTGGGCTCGATCCCCTCGAGCGACGCGCGCAGCCGCAGGGTGTTGCGGCTGAAGGGCGAGAGCACGTCCACTCGGTCGGAGACGGCCGCCACGATCATCTCGTCCTCGTAGCTGCGCGCGTCGATCAGCTCGCGGGCCTTTTCGACCAGGAGGTCGAAGCGACGCTCTTCTCCTTCCTCGCCCTCACGAGCCAGCATGCTCGCCGAGGTGTCGAGGAGCAGCACGATGCTCTCCTTCTCGACCGAGCTCAGCTCGAAGGCGGGCTGCGCCACGCCGAACACGACCGCCGCGAGGATCAACAGCTGCAGCAGCAGCGAGTAGAACCGCTTGAGCTTCTGGAACAGCGAGCGGGCGCGCGTCTCGACCAGCAGCTCTTCCCAGATGCGCAGGTAGGGAACCTCGACCCGCCGACGCCGCACCTTGAGCACGTAGAGCACGACGACGGGAGCGGCGAGCCCCCCGAGGAGCAGGGCGAGCGGAGCACCGAAGCTCATCCGACGACCCCTCCGCGCCGCAGGATTCCGAGCACGAGCTCGTCGAAGGGCACGTTCGTGCGCGCCCGGACGTAGCCCATCTCGTTCTTGATGCAGAAGCGCTCGACGTCCGTCGCGAGCTTCTCGAACGCCTCGCGGTACTTCTTGAGCATCCCGTCGGTGACGTTGATCTCGCGGAAGCGGTCCTGCTCCGCGTCGACCAGCCGCAGGTCCCCGCGGACGGGCGGGTTCTCCTCCTCCTCGTCCACGACGTGGATCGCGTAGACGTCGTGCTTCTTGTAGCGCAGGTACTTGAGCGCCTGCTGGTAGCCGTCGAGGTCGTAGAAGTCCGAGACCACGAGCACGACTCCGCGGCGCCGCTCGCGGCCGACGAACTCGCGGAAGACGGGCGCCATCTGCGTGTCGCCCGTCGGCTCGATCTCCTTCAGGAAGTCGAACAGCCGGAACACCTTGCCGCGCCCCTTGACCCCCCAGAGCGAGTCCGCGATGCGCGAGCCGAAGGGCAACACGTTGACCGCGTCCATGTTGCTCATGCCGATGTAGGCGAGCGCCGCGGTCACCTGCAGCCCGTAGTTGAGCTTGTGGATCACGCCGCGGTTCATCGAGTCCGAGGCGTCGAGCAGGACCGTCAGGTGGAGGTTCTCCTCCTCGCGGTAGAGCTTGAGGAAGACCTCCTCGAGCCGACCGAACAGGTGCCAGTCGAGGTGGCGCGGGTCGTCCCCGGGCACGTACTGGCGGTGGTCCGCGAACTCCGCCGAGATGCCCTTGCGGACGGACTTGCGGTCCGCGCGCAGGAGTCCGGCGAGGATCTTCTTCGCGATCACGTTCAGGACTTCCAGCTTCTGCAGGAAGTCCCCGTCGAACTCGAGGTCCGGGCGCGGAGCGGTGGCGGGCTTCGCCATGGCGGAGCGCTCAGGCGGAGGCCGCCGCGGGCAGCTCGGCCACGCCCTCGAGGATCTCGCGCACGAGGTCGTCGGTGCGCACGTTCTCGGCCTCCCCCTCGAAGTTGAGCAGCATGCGGTGGCGCAGCGCCGGAGTGGCGACGTCTCGCAGGTCCTCGCAGGCGAGGTGGTGCCGTCCGTGGATGAGCGCTCGGACCTTGCCCGCGAGCATCAGCGCCTGGATCCCGCGCGGGCTCGAGCCCAGCTTCAGGTAGCGGTTGATCGAGGGGATCGG
>CAZDYS010000703.1:0-2304 GCA_964509445.1 uncultured Planctomycetaceae bacterium | reverse complement strand
CTTGGCCGCCGCCGATGCAGGCGGAGGCCACGCCGTAGCGCTTGCCGCTGCGCCGCAGCTCGTACATCAGCGTCAGGACGAGCCGCGTGCCGGTGGCGCCGAGCGGGTGGCCGAGGGCGATCGCGCCGCCGTTGACGTTCACGCGGTCGCGGTCGAGCCCGAGCTCCTTCTCGCAGCCGAGGTACTGGGCCGCGAAGGCCTCGTTGATCTCGACGCGATCGACGTCCGCGATGGCGACGCCCGCCTGCTCCAGGCACTTCTGGATCGCCGGAACCGGGCCGATGCCCATCTCCGACGGATCGACGCCGACCACCGCGCTACCGCGGATCGTGGCGAAGACGTCGAGGCCGTCGGCCTTCGCGCGGTCCGCCGTGGTCAGGACCACCGAGGCGGCGCCGTCGACGATGCCGCTGGCGTTGCCCGCCGTCACCGTGCCGTCCTTGCCGAACGCCGGGCGCAGCCTCGCGAGCGCCTCGAGCGTCGTGTCCGGCTTGATGTGGTCGTCCGTGTCGATCTTGATCTCGCCCTTGCGCGTCTCGATCACGTAGGGAGCGATCTCCTCGGCGAAGCGACCTTCCTGCACGGCGGCGGCGCCGAGCTGGTGGCTGCGCAGCGCGAACTCGTCCTGCTCCTGGCGCGTGACGTTCAGCCGCTTGGCGATCTTCTCCGCGGTCTGGGCCATGAACAGGCCGCAGTACGGATCCTCGAGCGAGGAGAACAACAGGTCCTCGAGCGGCGGCTGCACGCCGAAGCGGAAGCCCTCGCGAGCTCCGCGCAGCACGAAGGGCGCCTGGCTCATGTTCTCCATCCCGCCGGACAGGACCGTGGTGGCCTGACCGAGCTGGACGAGGTGTGCGCCCTGCACGATGGACTCGATGCCCGAGCCGCAGAGGCGATTGACCGTCAGGGCCGGCGTCGTCTGCGGAAGACCCGCCTTGAGCGCCACGTGCCGCGCACCGTAGATCGCGTCCGCGGAGGTCTGGAGCGCGTTGCCGACCACGACCTGCTCGATCGACTCGGGGTCGATCTTCGCGCGTTCGACGGCCGCCTTGGAGGCGTGCGCCGCGAGGTCGATGGCGCTCACGCCCTTGAACTTGCCGTAGCCCGGCGTGCCCGAGTATTCGCACATGGCGGTGCGCGCACCGCCGACGATCACGACGTCCGTCATCGTTACTTGCCCTGGAAGTCAGCCTGGCGTTTCTCGAGGAAGGCACCCATGCCTTCCTTCATGTCGTCCGTGGAGGCAGCGAGCCCGAACAGGTCGCACTCCATGATCTCCCCTTCCTTCTGGGGCATGTTCTGACCGCGGTCGATGGCCTCGAGCGCGAAGCGCACCGCGACCGGACCGCGCGAGAGGATCGTGTCGACGAGCTTGCGCGTCCCGGCGACGAGCTCTTCCGGCTCGAAGATCCGGTTCACGACGCCGACGCGGTGCGCCTCCGCGGCGCCGAACATGTCTCCGGTCAGGATCCACTCGCGCGCGACCCCGGGCCCGGCGACGCGCAGCAGCCGCTGCGTCCCGCCGTAGCCGGGAATGATGCCCAGCGAGACCTCCGGCAGACCGACGCGCGCCTTCGTGCTCGCCGTCCGCAGGGAGCAGGCCAGCGCCATCTCCAGACCGCCGCCGAGAGCGAAACCGTTGATCATCGCGACCGTCGGCTTGCCCATCTTCTCGAGCCGCTCGAGGACGCTCTGCCCCTTGGCGGCCAGGTCCTTCGCCGAGAGCGGGTTCATCTTCGCGAGCTCGCCGATGTCGGCCCCCGCGACGAAGGCCTTCTCACCGGCCCCGGTCAGGATGACCGCGCGCACGTCCGCGTTCGCCTTGCAGGCGTCGAGCGCGTGGGCGATCTCGTCCAGGGTCGCGTCGTTGAGGGCGTTGAGGACCTTCTCCCGCGCGATCGTCAGCGTGGCGACCGCACCATCGAGCTCGAGGCGAACGTTCTGGTAGTCCATCGAGCTAGCCCCGGCTGACGGTGACCTTGGCGACCTTGACCGGGCTCACCGGACTCGAGTTCTCGCCGCCGGCGCCCGGACGGACGTCCGCGCTGGCGATCTTCTCGAGGGTGTCGTCGCCGTCGACCAGCTTCCCGAAGGCGGTGTACTGGTTGTCGAGGAAGTTCGCCTCACCGTGGCAGACGAAGAACTGCGACCCGGCGGAGTTCGGATCGGCCGCGCGCGCCATCGAGAGGATGCCGCGCACGTGCGGCGTGTCGTTGAACTCCGCGTCGACCGTGTAGCCCGGGCCACCGCGGCCGTCGCCGTTCGGGCAGCCGCCCTGGATCATGAAGCCGGCGATCACGCGGT
>CAZDYS010000702.1:0-2309 GCA_964509445.1 uncultured Planctomycetaceae bacterium | reverse complement strand
CGCCGCGGTCGACGAGCTCCGCGTCGATGTTGGCCTCGCTCATGTCGTTGACGATCACGGCGACCCGTCGGCCCTCGCGGTTGTTCAGGACCTGGTTGAGCAGCGTGGTCTTGCCTGCACCGAGGAAGCCGGACAGCACGGTCACGGGGAGGCGGTCGTCCGTGGCTTGCGGAGTCGTCGTCATGGTCGGGTCGCGCCTCTCGAGCGCGTGGGCGGGGTTCGAGGGGAGCGGGCACCTCTCCGGCGAGGTGCGAGAGCGTGCGCCCCTGCAAGCCGCCAATGCCGCTCAGTCCTCGAGAGTTCCCTCGACACGGCCGGAATCGCCTGGCCGCGCGCGAGGCGAGTCCGCGGGAACTCCGCGGCGCCCAGCGGCATCGGTGGAACAGGGACCGGCGCGTCCCGCGCCCTCATGGAGTCCGGCACGAACGCACTCGCCTCGACCCGATCGGACGTTTCCTCCGCGGCGGGCGGCGTCGTGCGCGGGGGGGAGGCAGCCGCGCTGGCCGAGCTCTACGACCCCGACGTCCTCCTGGTCTCCGCGCCGGTGCCGCCCGATGCGCGGGCCTCCGCGCACGCCGCCGCGCTGGCGGAGGGACCGCTCGGCCGCACCCTGGTGCAGGTCCCGGTCCTGGACGCCGTGCCCGTGGGAGACGAGCTGGCGCGGCTCGCGCTGCGCGATCGAGACGACGCCCCGGCCTGGGTCGCCTACCTGAGGGAGGTCACGACGCTGTTCGCGAGCCTGCTCGGTGCGCGCGTCGTGGGCGTCCGGCAGGTCGTCTCCGACGGGCCCCACTGCCCGCGCTTCCACGTCGACCGCGTTCCCGCACGGGGCGTCGTCAACGTCCTCGGTGCGCGAACGGAGTGGGTGCTTGATTCCGACGTCGATCGCTCGCGCCTCGGTCACGCCGGGGGTCCCGACGACGCGACGTCCGGCCTCTTGCGTCCCGGCGCCCGGATGCAGCGCGCCGAGGCCGGAACGCTGGCGGTGTTCAAGGGCACTGCCTGGCCCGGTGCCGAGGAGCGCGCCGTGGTCCACCGCTCGCTGCCGGCGAACGGCCAGCGGCGCCTGCTCCTGACCCTGGACTGGGTCGAGTGCGCGGCCGGAGGCTTCGGGAGGCCGCGCACGGAGTGCTGGGGCCGACGCCGGCCGCGCTTCGTGTTCCGGAGCCCCTCGGGCGCTGCCCACGTCTCCCGAGCGAAGGAGAAGAACGTGATTCCTGAAAGCTATGAAGAGTGGCGCGAGTGCATCGAGGTGCGCTGCAAGATCCGACTCACGCAGGCCTTCGTGGCGGAGCGACTCGCCGAGCTCCAGGATCGAGGGCATGCGAAGACGCGCACGTTCGAAGAGCTCTACGGAGCGGACCATCTCGCGCGCACGGTCTCCTGGTTCTCACGTGCGGCCCAGGAACTCGCCGGGGCCGGCTGAGAAGGCGATCCGGTGCGGTTCCGCCGTCGCTCCGCGGGAGGGCGCCCCGCGCCGGGCGTTTCGCGCGGGCCGAGGTCCCGGGCACGAAAAAACCGCCGGGCCTCGGAGGAGACCCGGCGGGGATCGAAGCGGCGCGCGGAGCCGGCGCTAGTCCTGCTTCTTGTTCTTCGCGTAGCTCGGGTGGCCGGCGGGCTTGATCAGCCCGGCCTCGAGCAGCACGCGGTAGGCGCCCTTCTTCGTCATCGTGCGAATGGCGCTGGTCGAGACCTTCACGCGCACGAAGCAGCCGATCTCGGGCACCCAGATGCGCTTCTTCTGGACGTTGACCTTGTACGTGCGCTTGGTGTGGCCGGTCGTGCGGAGGCCGACGCCGCCAGACGCCTTGGAGAGGCCTCGACGGGCGATGCTGCCGCCGGAGCGGGTTCCACGGCCGGTGACTTGGCAGACGCGAGACATGGTTCGATTTCTGAAGGGGGGAGCCCTGGGGTCGGGGAGGAGGTGTGCGCCTCCCTCGGTCCTCCGGGGAACGGGACGGTCGCGCGGGGCGCAGCCGGTGGAGATTGGCGGAAGAGTCTAGCGAGAGGGGCCGCCGGGGTCAGGCCTTCTCGAGAAAATCGGCGCCTGGAGGGTCGTGCGGGCGGATCGCCTCGCCGGGGCGGCTCCGCGAAGCCGGCGAAGCTCCCGGTGAGCCGCTGCATCCGGAGCTTCCGGGCCGACCCCGGGCCGTCTAGGATCCCCGCCCTGCGGCCTGCCGACGGCTCGGAGGGCGTCCCGCAGGCATGCAGATGGACGACTGGCTGATCGTCGGAGGGGGGATCCACGGAGTGTGCGCGGCGCGCAGGTCGGCGAGAATCCCGGAAGGCGCGGCGAAGTAGCGATATTG
>CAZDYS010000701.1:0-2312 GCA_964509445.1 uncultured Planctomycetaceae bacterium | reverse complement strand
ACGTGGGCGCGGCGACGGAAGCCGAGATGAAGGAGAAGAAGGCCCGCGTCGAGGATGCTCTGCACGCGACGCGCGCCGCGGTCGAGGAGGGCATCGTGCCCGGCGGCGGCATCGCGCTGCTGCGAAGCCAGAAGGCGATCGACGCGCTGAAGCTGGAGGGCGACGCGCACGTCGGCTCCGGCATCGTGCGCCGCGCGCTCGAGGCCCCGATCCGCATGATCTCCGAGAACGCGGGTCAGGACGGCGCCGTCGTCGTCCAGAACGTGCTCAACGGCAAGGGCGAGTCGTTCGGCTACAACGCCGCGACCGACACCTACGAGGACATGGTGAAAGCCGGCGTCATCGACCCGAAGAAGGTCGTTCGCATGGCGCTCCAGAACGCCTCGTCCGTCGCGAGCCTGCTGCTGACGACCGACGCGATCGTCAGCGACCTGCCCGAGAAGAAGGAAGAGGAAGCCGCTGGCCACCACGGCCACGCGCACTAGCCTCTCCCCGCTCGAGTTCGAAGGGCCGTCCGGTGCAAGCCGGGCGGCCCTTTGTCGTTGAGCGTACCGCGTGCGATCCTGAGCCCGCGGCACCCGGCCCCGCAGACGAACATGAACGACCAGACCAACCAGGCCTTGCGCTACAACGAGTGGGCGAACCGCGCGTTCGCACGCCTCCTCGAGGACCTCCCGAGCGAGCTCCTGGACCGGGAGGTCGTCAGCAGCTTCCCGTCCCTGCGCAAGACGGTCGAGCACGTCTTCGACGCGGAGACGCTGTGGCTGATGCGGCTGCGAGGCGAACGCACGGACGGCTGGCCCGGGTCCGTGGTCAAGGACTCGTCCTCCATCGGCTTCTTCCTCGAGCGAAGCCGAGAGCTGCGAGAGCACGGGCTCGGCCTGACGCACGAGGCGTCCGAGGAGCCGATCCGCTACCTCGACACGGAGGGCGGCGAGCACGCGAACACGGCGATCGAGATGATCCAGCACTGCGTGAACCACAGCAGCTTCCACCGCGGGCAGCTCGTGACGATGCTGCGCCAGCTCGGCGTCACGCAGATCCCCCAGACCGACCTGATCCACTACCTGCGCGTGCAGGCGGGATCGGCCTGAGCCGCGGCAGAGCTCTCAGCGAGCCGACGCGAGCGACAGCCGCTCGCGCAGCTCGCGCTTCGTCACCGGGCCGGCGGCGACGAGGCAGGCCGCGTCCGGACGAAGGTGCTTGGCGGCCGCGCGTCGCACGTCCTCGGCGGTCACGCTCGCGAAGCTCTGCACGAGCTGGGAGAGGTAGTCGTCCGGGAGACCGTTGCGGTTGGCCGAGACCATCGCGTGCACCCGGCGTGACGCGCGCTCGAAGCCCAGCGCGAAGGAACCCGTGAGGTAGCTCTTCGCGAGCTCCAGCTCGTCGGGGTGGACGAGCTCCTCGCGGATCCGGCTCATCTCGCGGCGGAACCCGTCGACCGCCGTGGCCAGGTGCTCCGGAGAGGTGCCGATGTAGGCGGTGAACGTGCCCGGGAGGACGCCTGCCGAGGAGTGGATCGCCGCGTGCACCGTGTAGGCCAGCCCGAGCTCGTCGCGCAGGATGCGCGTGATGCGGCTGGTGAAGCCGGGGCCCGTGCCGAGCACGTGGTCCATCACCGTCAGCGCGGCGAAGTCGGGATCGTTGCGCTCGATCCCCAGGTGTCCGAGGAACACGTGCACCTGCTGGCGCTTGGCGCTGAACGCGTCGATGCGCTCGGCGCGGTCGGGGAACGTCCGGTCCGCGGCGCCGAGAGCCGTGCCGCGCGGGTAGGCCGCGAGCCGGCGCTCGAGGAACCTCTTCACCTGCTTCGGGTCGACGTCCCCGCAGAACGCGATCACGGTGCGCTCTCCGCACCAGTTCTTCTTGTGGTGCGCGACCAGGTGCTTGCGCTCGATGTTCGGGACCGAGGCAAGCGAACCGTAGTCCGGCTGACCGAGCCAGTGCTTCCCGTAGACCAGCCGACGGAACGCCCAGGCCCCCTGGGTGCGCGGATCGTCGCGCTCGATCACGAGGCGGTCGAGCACGCGCTGCTTCTGACGCGCAACCTTCGCCTTCGGGTACTTCGGCGAGACGAGCATCGAGGCCAACAGGTCGAGCAGCGTCTTCCAGTCGGCTCCGGCGATCTGCCCCGTGAGTCCGGTCGAGCTCCCGACCAGACTCCCTCCGGCGGGCTCCAGCGCGTTCGCGATGTCCTCGTCCGAGTACTCCGCCGTGCCCTGGTCGACGAAACGACCGGCCAGGTAAGCGGTGCCCTCGCGGCCGGGCTCGTCGAGCGAGTGCCCTCCTCGCACGTGCGCCTGGACCGCGCA
>CAZDYS010000700.1:0-2316 GCA_964509445.1 uncultured Planctomycetaceae bacterium | reverse complement strand
CCGATAGCCCCCAGCGTGTTTCCTCGTCCCTCCTCCCAAGGGCCGTCCCGCCCGCCGGCCCCCCGACGCCTCACCGACCTCTTCGGCGGCGCGGAGGAACCGCGCTCCGTCGAGGAGCAGCCCGCGGACTGGGAGACCGTCCCGGGCATGCGCGAGCGCTGGAACCACCTCGTCAGCGGGGACCGCACGCTGACTCCGGCGGCCTGGCTCTCGGAGTCGTTCCTGGGGAGTCGGGACCGCCTGCAGGGCCTCGCGATCGGCTGCGGCACGGGGGCCCGCGAGCGCGACTGGGTCCGCACCGGACGGTTCCTCCGGCTCGACGCGGTCGAAGTCGACGCCGAGCGCGCCGCACGCGCGAAGCGACGGGCGCGCACGGAGGGACTCGACGCGGTCCTGCAGACGCACGCGATCGACCTGAAGCGGTTCGGCACGCCCAAGACCTACGACGTGGTGCTCGCCCAGCACGCGCTGCACGACTTCGCGCCGATGGGCGCGACGCTGAAGCGCGTGTTCCAGCTCCTCAAGCCCGGCGGTCTCGTGCTCTTCGAGGGCTACGCGGGCCCCAGCGGCTTCGCGTGGACCCCGGAGCAGTGCGCCGCGGTCGAGGAGTTCCTCGGTCAGCTCCCGGATCGCTTCCGCGAACGCGCGTCGAACGGCGAGCTCAAGACACGCATGAACGGCCCGGGCGACCTGTCCCCCCGCTTCCGGGCCGCCTCCAACGCGAAGCACTCCGCGCGTATCCGCGACATCTTCACGCGCGGCTTCGAGCTGCTCGTCGAGCGAGGCTTCGGGGGAACCATCCTGTGTCCCCTGTTCGACGACATCGCGCACCACTTCGCCGAGCCGGACCCCAAGACGCGGCTCCTGATCCAGGGAGCCTTCGCGTTCGAGGACGAGGTCCTCGCGACGCGGGACCTCACGCACGACTTCTGCGTGATCGCCGCGCGCCGGCCGGACTGAGTCCGTTCCGCTAGCCGCCGGAGGCCGGTGCCTCGGGCTCCGGCCCCTCGTCCGCCCAGTCCTTCAGGGCCGGCAGGACGAACTCGCGGAAGAGCGTGACGAGCGACGCGGTCAGCGGCAGGGCCACGATGACCCCCAGGGTGCCCAGCGCCGCTCCACCGGCCAGGAGGGCGACGAACACGACCAGCGGATGCAGGCCGAGGCTGTCGCCCAGGACCTTCGGGACGAGGTAGTAGCCCTCGATCAGCTCGCCCGCCCCGAACACCACTCCGGTCTTCACCAGAGCCGGGAGTAGGGCGTGCTGCTCCTCGAACAGGACGCCCGAGAGGAACGCCAAGAGGAAGCCGAGGAACGGTCCGAAGAACGGGACGATCGACAGGAACCCGGCCAGCATCCCGAACAGGAACGCGAACTCGATCCCCGCGATCCACAAGCCGATCGAGAGCACGAGGCCCTTGAGGAAGCAGATGCTCAGGCGCCCGCGGAAGAAGTTCGCGACGATCTGCCCGATCTCCTTCGTGACGCGCGTGATGCGTCCGCGCTCGCGCTTCGGCAGGTAGCGCTGCAGGAACGACTCGACGTCGCGGCTCACGAAGAGGAAGTAGTAGGTGTACAGCGGCAGGAGCAGGAACAGGCCGGCCAGTCCGGCGAGCCTCTGCACCAGGGAGCGCGCGAAGTCGAGAGCGCTCCGCCCCACCTCCTTGCTCCCTTCCGAGCTGAGCAGGCCGACGGCGGTCCTGCGCAGGTCCGCCAGGTCCACGCGCACTCCCTCGACCGGCGCGAGGTCGCCGAGGCTCGCGAGCACCTGGTCGACCTTGCTCTGCACGCGCAGCTCGAGCCGTGAGCGCTGCAGGACGGCCGGCGGAACGTCCGGGAGGTCGAGACGTGGGTTCTCCCCGATCGCCGTGGTCCCGGTCACGGGGACCGGATCCTCGGCCGCAGGTTCCTCGGCGGTCCCCGCGTCCTCCGGCCCGGCCGCCTGCGTGCTCTCGCTCCCCGCCGCGGTCACGGCGACGGTCGGGGCTTCCCGGCGCGTCTCCTCGAGGATGCGCTTGCCGATCATCGCGGTCTGCAGGACCAGCAGCAGCGAGACCACGATCGCCAAGAGGAAGCCGCCGGCGAAGGTCACGTTGACGGCGCTGCGCCAGGACCGCCCGCGCTTCTCCACGGCACGTACGATCGGCGCGAGGATGAACGCACAGAGATACCCCAGCAGCACCGGGTTGAGGACGGACCGGATCGTCCAGGCGAACCACGCCACGACGAGCCCGACCAGGGCCAGCGCGAGGTTCCGCCGCGTCCGCGAGAGCTTCTCGATCATTCCTCTTCCTCGAGGCCCTCGCCGAAGGCCGCGTC
>CAZDYS010000699.1:0-2318 GCA_964509445.1 uncultured Planctomycetaceae bacterium | reverse complement strand
CCTCCTCGCGCGGCGGACGATCGCGGCGATCGCGCCCGCGGCGACCCAGCCTCACGATCCCCTCGACGGGCTTCCCCTGGCCGTACCTGCTCGAGCGGTTCGGGCGGCCCGTGCACCGCATCGCGCTCGACGCCGGCTCGACCTGTCCCAACCGGGACGGGACGCGCGGGCGCGGCGGGTGCTTCTACTGCGACGTCGAGGGTTCGGGGACGGGCGCGCTACGCGGCGGCGCCGCCCTCCGGGCCCAGCTCGACGCCGGAATCCGCCGCGTCGCGCGTCGCGACCCGGGCGGCGGCGTGATCGCCTACTTCCAGTCCTACTCGAACACCTACGTGTCGATCGAGCGCCTGCGGGAGACCCTGGCCGTGGTCGACGAGGCCCTCGTGGATCGCGGCGGACCGATCGTCTGCGTGGCCGTCGCGACGCGCCCCGACACGCTGCCGGAGGAGGCGCTCGCGCTCCTGGCCGAGCTCCGCCGCCGGGTGCCGGTCTGGGTGGAGCTGGGGCTCGAGGCGGCGGACGACCGCGTGCTCCTGGACATCAACCGCCTGCACACGGTGGCGGAGTTCGAGGACGCGGTGGCGCGCTGCCACGCGGTCGACCTCGAGGTCATCGGGCACGCGATCCTCGGCCTGCCGGGCGACGGACGCGAGGGCGCGCGGCGCACGGCCCAGGTCCTCGCGAAGAGCGGCTGCGCGGGCGTGAAGGTGCACCACCTGATGGTTCTCAAGCGCACCCAGTTCGCGGCCCAGTGGCGCGCGGGACAGCTCGAGACCCTGGAGCCCGAGACCTACGTCGACTGGCTGGCGGACTTCGTCGAGCGCCTCGGCCCGGACCAGGTGCTGCACCGCGTGACCGGCGACTCCCCGCGGGAGAAGCTCCTGGCCCCGTTCTGGAACGTGCACAAGAACGCGATCCGCGAGCGACTCGACGAGGAGCTCGCGCGCCGGGGCACGCGCCAGGGAACCCGAGCGGAGAGCGCCTCCGCGTCGAGCGGCCGGAGCTAGTCCGCCAGGAACAGGATCCGCCCGCAGCTCGGGCAGTTCACAAGCTCCTGCGCACGCGCGAGCCGAACGTAGATGTTGTTCGGCACGCTGACGTAGCAGCCCTGGCAGACGCGCCCGTCGAGCAGCGCCATCGCCTGTCCCTCGCGCGCGTCGAGGAGCTTCTCGTACTGGTCGAGGATGTCCGCCCCGACCGAGCCGCCCATGCGCTCGGCGCGCTGGGCGTCGAGACCCTGGCGCTTCTTCTCGGCCTGCTCGATCTCGCCCTCGACGTTGCCCGAGTACTCTTTGAACTCGTTCTCGAGCGTCTCGATCTCGGCGCGCAGGGCGTCCGCCTCGGCCTTGATCGTGGACTCGTTCTCCACCAGCGACAGGCCTTCGTCCTCGGCCTCGCCGATGTCGCGCTTGAGCGAGCGCATCTCGTGCTGGTAGGCGGCGATGAGCGCCTGGTCGCCGCTCTTGGCGGCCTCGTTCTCGAGCTTGCGGAGTCGCTGACGCTGACTGGTCGTCATGTCCTCGATCTCCTTGATCCGCCCGCGCACCTCGGCGGCGCGGTGTTCCAGCTCCTTGAGCTGGTGGATCCTCGCATCGATCTTCTCGCGCCGGCGAGTGCGCTCCGCGGGGAGGCGTCGCAGCTCGGCCTTGACGCGGAAGAGGTCCTCGTCGAGGTCTTGGAGCCCCCGGAGGAGGCGGAGGGTCTCGCGCATGTCCGTCAACGGCTGTACCTGGTGGTGCTCGGGGGTGGTCCCGAGCGGCGAGAGTCTACCCCAGGCCGGTCGGGACGCCAGTCCCAAGCAACGGCTCCGCGGTTTTCGGGGCCCTCCGGAACGGCGAGCGCCCCCGCGCATCGCTCCGATGCACGGGGGCGCTCCTCGGCTCCGAGCCGCCGCAGGGCGGCCGGGCCGGGGCGACGGGCGGCCTAGAGCAGGCCGTCCATGTCCTCGACGTCGTCGTCCGTGTCCACGTTCGGGCCGTCCAGGAAGGAGGAGAGCTGGCGGGCCCGGACCGGGTGGCGCAGCTTGCGCACGGCCTTGGCCTCGATCTGGCGCACACGCTCCCGGGTGACCCGGAAGATGCGGCCGACCTCCTCGAGCGTGTAGGTGTAGCCGTCGCCGATGCCGTAGCGGAGCTTGAGGATCTCGCGCTCGCGATAGGTGAGTGTCTTGAGCACTTGCTCGATGCGGCTCGAGAGCATCTCGTTGGCCGCGGTGGAGGAGGGGCTCTCCTGGCGCTCGTCCTCGATGAAGTCGCCGAAGTAGGAGTCCTCGCTGTCGCCGACGGGCCGGTCGAGGCTGATCGGGTGCCGCGAGATCT
>CAZDYS010000698.1:0-2321 GCA_964509445.1 uncultured Planctomycetaceae bacterium | reverse complement strand
ACGTAGGGGCCGGTCTCGCCCTCGAAGGACAGGACCTCGTCCCAGTCGAACACCACGTCCTTCACGCGTTCGCGCTTGAGGTCGTGGAACACGACGGCGCCGATGCCGACCTCTTCCGCCACCCGGTCCGCGTGCGCGAGGTCGGGGTTCTTCTCGGCGATCGTCTTGGCGGCGTCGGCCACCGCGCGGTCGAGCAGATCCTCGAGGAACACGACCTGGCCCTTGCGCGTCGAGAGCTTGCCCTCGGGCAGCCGCAGCATGCCGAAGTCGACGTGCTCGACGCGCGGCTCCCAGGGGAGCTCCATGCGCTTCAGCACGTTCTTGATTTGGCGGAAGTGCAGTCGCTGGTCGGAGCCGACGACGTAGAGGCAGCGCTCGAACGCGAACTCGTCCCAGCGTTGCAGCACCGCCGCCAGGTCGCGCGTCGCGTACAGCGTCGTGCCGTCGGTCTTGCGCAACAGGCACGGCGGTGCGTTCTTCTCGAGCTCCTCGAGCATCACCACCAGCGCGCCCTCGGACTCCTCGGTCACGCCCGAGGCGACGATCTTGTCGACCGTCTCGTCGAGGTAGGGCTCGTAGAACGCCTCGCCGCGCACGTGGTCGAACGACACGCCGAGGCGGCCGTAGATGCGATCGAACTCGGCCAGGGAGAGCTCGGTCAGGCGCTTCCAGGTCTGGCGCACCTCGCCGTCCTCGCCGCTCTCGAGCTCGCGGAACGCGGCGCGACCGGCCTCGGCGAGCTCCGGATCGCTCTCCTCCGCCTCGTGGTAGCGGATGTAGAGCGCGAGCAGCGACTTGATCGGCTCACCCTCGAGGTCGTACTCGTCGCCCCAGCGCTGGATCGCGGCGACGAGCTTGCCGAACTGCGAGCCCCAGTCGCCGATGTGGTTGATGCCGACCGTGTCGTAGCCGAGCAGGTCGTGGATGCGCTGCAGGGACGCACCGATGATCGTCGAGCGCAGGTGCCCGACGTGGAACGGCTTCGCGATGTTCGGCGACGAGAAGTCGATCACCACGCGCTTGCCGGAGCCGACGTCCGAGCCGCCGAAGGCCTCGCCCTGATCCGCGATGGCGCCGAGGACGCTGGCCGCCAGCGCGCCGCGATCGATCTTGAAGTTGAGGTACGGTCCGGTCGGGGCCACCTCGATGCCTTCGAGCTCGTCCGCGAGCTTCGGTCCCAGCTCGGCCGCGATCTTCGGCGGCGCCTGCTTCAGCGCCTTCGCCAGCGGGAAGCACGGGAACGCGAGGTCGCCGAGCGACGGGTCTCGCGGAGACTCGATCTTCAGGTCCGCCGGGTCGAGCCCGGAGTGCTTGGCGATCGCTCGTTTGACTTGGTCGATGAACTCTTGCATGGCGGGCGCGGAGGATACTGGATCCGGACCCGCGCGAACCGGGCGCAGACGCTCAATCCTGCGCTCGCGGACGATTGGGCCCTTCCGCCACGCTCGCGGTGGACCGGGACCCTACTCGGCCCTTCGGGGCCGCGAAGCCGGCTGCCGCGCACCCTCCACGACCTGGCTCTTCGACTCCTCCTTCGCCTCCCGCGCGATGTGCTCGAGCACGCGCGCGTGGATCGCGTGGATCAGGCCGTCGGCCCACAGCTTCCAGTAGGCGGTCGGACCCATCTCGAGCTCGTACCAGGTCGTGCCCTCCAGGCGCGTGCGTCCGCCGGGCAGCTCCGAGAGCCGGAACTCGCCGCGCTGGCAGCGCAGGAAGTCGTCCAGGTGCGGAGCGTGCACGTGCTCGTAGAAGCTCCACTCCGTCATCGGGGGCGGCTGTTCGGCGACGTCGAAGGCCAGCCGGCGACCGGGCTCCCAGTGCGTGATCGGCTCGACGAAGGCGCCGGTCGAGAACTCGCAGTGGCGCACGGCGCCGACGCCGGAGCCCTCGATGCGCGCGCGCACGGGGTGGGCGACGCCGAGGTCGAACACGAAGCGACTCGGGGGCGGAAGCTCGGCGAAGGAGACGACGTGGTTCCAGACGATCTCCGGCGGCGCGTCCACCTCGATCACGGTCGTCACCTCGGAGCGGAGCAGGTCGGGCTGGCGACTCTCGGCCACGGCGACCAGCGGGAGCACGAGGGTCGCGATGCCGGCGTGCGATGCCGGAGTGCGCGTCGTCAGCGCGATCGAGCGGCCGAGCACGGCGCCGGGCAGGGCGGCGATCATCGCGAGCGGCGCCGACATCGCGAGGCACACCACTCCTTCGAGCGCGAGCAGCAGCATCAGCCCGCCGAACAGGAGCACGCTCATCGTCGTCACGCCGAGCGTCGCCGGGATCGTGCGCGGCTCGCCCCGGTTGAACAGGAACGCGCCGACGGC
>CAZDYS010000697.1:0-2322 GCA_964509445.1 uncultured Planctomycetaceae bacterium | reverse complement strand
GTCCCCGTCCACGAGCAGGGTGCGGTGGCGCGCCGCGAAGAGCCGCGCGAGGGACCCCGTCACGGTCGTCTTGCCCGTCCCGCCCTTGCCGCTGGCGACGGAGAGCGAGGCCGCGCGCGCCCGCGGTCCTCGGCGCGCCGGCGGTCCGCCACCGGAAGGCGCGGAGCGAAGGGTCTCCCCCGGGGCACCGCCCGCGGGCGACGGCGACCTGTCAGCGCTCCCCGGCTCGCCTCGCGAGGCGAGATGCAGGAGCCTCTTGCGGGTCTCGCTCCAGTTCATGGGTCCGAGCCCTGGTCTCCGGGTCGAGCGGACGCGACCGCGGACGACCGTCCGGACCCCTGCACCCTGCGCTCTGGATCCGGGGCCTGCAAGCCTGGGCGGAAACCCCGCCCGAACCTCCCGATTCCGGGACGGAATCAGTCCTGGAAGGCCTGGATCTCCTCGTCCGTCAGCAGCGGGCCGTCCGGCAGGAGGTCGGCCGCGGGCGTGTTCGGCACGGAGCGGTCCTCCAGGTGCGCGGGGACGCTCGCGTGGCGACGCCCCTCGAAGTCCGCGACCAGGTGGGCGAGCGCCTCCTCGAGGACGCCCTCCACGTCCGCGGCACCGCGCACGGGCGAGGGGTCGTGTCCGGGCCCCACGCTCGCCGTGAGCCGGTCGCCGGACGCCTCGAGGCGCGCGAGCACCTCGCCGTTCCAGCGCCAGACCAGGGCCTGGGCGTCGCCGGTCGCGAAGAGCTCGTCGTCCAGGCGGGACATGCGGTCCGCGAGCTCGGCGCCGATCTCGCGCAGCGGCAGCGGGAGCGCGTCCAGGAACGCCTGGACCCCGGCCTCGCCCGCGGCGCCCGGATCGTCGTTCGCGCGGACCAGGTAGGAGCGCTCCCCGGCGGCGCTTCGCAGCGTCCGCACGCCGAAGACCTCGATGCCGGCCGGAGCGAGGGGCGCGAGGCGGTCCGCGAGCTGCTCGTCGCAGGCCGGGTCGACGAGGACCACGCGCGGCTCGAGCCCCGGATCGACGCGCCGGCTCGCGATGTGACGTACGAGCAGCGAACGGTTCGAGCGCGCGAAGGCCAGCACGTCCAGGGTGTCGAACACCGCGCGTTCGACCTCCTCCCCCACGACCAGGACGAGGACCAGGCGCCCGACCGGGTCGACGGCGACCAGGTCCGCGCGCACGGCGGCGTCGAGCTCCAGGTCGCGGTCGAGGATGTCGACGCCCGGGAGCGCCTCGCTCAGCCCGTGCTCGAGGGCCGCGAGGACCCCCTGACGCTCCGCGGCGGAGGCGCTACGGGAGGCACCGGAGCGGCTCGAGGCGCCCTTCTTGCGCTCCGAGCGCGTCGTCTTGCGCTCCCCTTCCTCGGAAGAGGCCTTCTTGCCTTCGTCTTCGACCATGCTGCCAACCCCGGATGTCGTCCCATTCCACGACCTCGCGCGGAGGGCGGCAAGCGCACACGCGCGGAATCAGCGCGCGGCGCGGCCGAGTCGTCGGTCGCGCTCGACCTGCAGGAAGTGCGCCAGCGCCAGCGCGAGCGCGTCGGTGGCGTCGAGCGGGACCTCGAGCTCCGCGACGCCGAGCTGGTGCCGGACCATCGCGGCGACCTGTTCCTTCGACGCGGCGCCGTGCCCCATGACGGTGCGCTTGGCCGAGGCCGGCGCCATCTCCGTCAGGGCCGCTCCGGCGCGCGCGGAGGCGGCCATCATCATCCCGCGCGCCTCGCCGATCCGCAGCGCGCTCTTGACGTTGCGGGCGGTGAACGCGCTCTCGACGACGACCTCGCGCGGCTGCAAGGCGGCGAGGAGCTCCTCGAGCTCGGCCTGCATGCGCCCCAGACGCTCCGCCACGGAGAGGCGGGCCGGCGGGGCGAAGACGCCGCAGGTCACGAGCCGGGGGCCGCTGGGCGCGAGGACCAGCGCTCCGAAGCCCGCCACGCGCGTGCCGGGGTCGAGTCCCAGCACGATCGGCCAGGCGTTGCCGGCCGGTACGAGGTCCGAGGGAATCACCCGGGCGAGAGTACGGAATCGGGAGGGGCTCCCGTACTCTCCAGCCGTGCCGATGGTCGAGAATCCGAGGGCAAGCGCGCGGGCCGTCGTGGTCGCCGCGGGCTCCTCCCGGCGCATGCAGGGAGTGGGCGGAACGCGCAAGATCTGGCTCGAGCTCGCCGGGCGGCCGCTGCTCCTCCACACCCTGGAGGCGCTGACTCGGGCCAGCACGGTCTCCTCGATCGTGCTGGTGACGCACGCGGACGACCTGGAGCGGGCGCGCGCGCTGGCGGAGGACGGGAGCTTGTCCTCCAAGCTCGTGGCGGTCGTGCCCGGCGGCGAGGAG
>CAZDYS010000696.1:0-2323 GCA_964509445.1 uncultured Planctomycetaceae bacterium | reverse complement strand
TTGACCGCGCTGGCGCTGGACGCCGGCGCGCTCGCCGGCGTCGCGGCCGGCTTGGACTTCGCCACCGCGCGCGCCTCGGCCCGCGTCGCCTCGGCGCGCTCCTCGGCGAGCTTCTCGATCAACGCGCTGAGGTCGCCGGTGAACAGACGCCAGCCCCCGCGCCCGTCCAGGTAGAGCACGTGCGTCGCGACGCGGTCCAGGAACCAGCGGTCGTGGCTGACGACCACGGAGGAGCCCGGGAAGGCGACCAGCGCTTCCTCGAGCGCGCGCAGCGTGGCGAGGTCGAGGTCGTTCGTCGGCTCGTCGAGCACCAGGACGTTCCCGCCGGCGAGCAGGAGCTTCGCGAGCAACACCCGACCGCGCTCGCCGCCGGAGAGCGAGCGGATCAGCACGTGCTTGCGCGCGCCCGGGAACAGGAAGCCGTCGAGGAACCCGGCGACGTGGATCGGACGGCCGTCGACGTAGACGTGATCGCCCTCGCCCGCGACCTCCTCCATCACGGTGTGCTCGGGGTCGAGCTCGCTGCGCTTCTGGTCGACGACGGAGAAGCTCACGGTCCCCCCCACGGCCACGCTGCCCGTCGTCGGCGCGAGACGCCCGAGCAGGATGTTCAGGAGCGTCGATTTGCCGGCGCCGTTGGGGCCGACGACGCCCAGGCGCATCCCGGGCTCGAGCTCCAGGTCGAGGGCCGGGAGCACCTCCCGGTCCCCGTAGCGGTGCGACACGCCCTCGAGGCGCAGGACGCGGTCCCCGAGCCGCGGACCGGCCGGGATCTCGAGCTCGAGCTCCTTCGGGAGCGGCGTGCGCTCGCCCTTCTCGAGCTCCTCGAAGCGCTGGATGCGCGCCTTGGCCTTCGTCGTCCGCGCCGGCGGGCCGCGACGCATCCACTCGGTCTCGCGCCGCAGGAGGTTCTGGCGCGCGGACTCGGCGCGCTCCTCGGACAACAGGCGCGCCGCGCGCAGCTGGACGTAGCGCGAGTAGCCGCCGTCGTACTCCACCGTGCTGCCGCGGTCGACCTCGACGATGCGCGTCACGACGCGCTCCAGGAGGTACCGGTCGTGCGTGACCAGGACCAGCGGCATGCGCAGCGCGGACAGCCGCTCCTCGAGCCAGGCCACGACGAACGCGTCGAGGTGGTTCGTGGGCTCGTCCAGGAGCACGAGGTCCGGACTCCCGACGAGCAGGCGCGCCAGAGCGACCCGGCGCGCCTCGCCCCCCGAGAGCGTGTCCGTCCCCGCGTCCGGATCGCGCAGCCCGACGCCGTCGATCGCCTCCTCGACGCGGTGCTCGACGTCGTGTCCCCCGAGCTCCTCGAGTCGCGCCTCCAGCCGCTCCTGCTCGCGCAGCGCGCGCCGGAGGCCGTCCTCCCCGAGGTCCGGGCGCGCGAGCTCCTCGTGCACGCGCTCCAGCTCGGCCAGGAGCTCGTCCCGGCCCGCCAGACCGGCCGTCACCACGGAGCGAATGGTCTCCCCCGCCGCGAAGCGGGGCTCCTGCTCCAGGTAGCCGATCGAGACGCCGCGCCGCAGCACGCGCTCGCCCTCCTCGGGCTCCAGCCGGCCCGCGAGGATCTTCAGCAGGGTCGACTTGCCCGCGCCGTTCGGACCGACGAGGCCGACGCGATCGTCGTCGCGCAGGACGAGCGAGACGTCCCGCAGGAGCGGCCGGTCGGAGTGGTAGCTCTTGTGGATCCCGGTGAGCGTGAGGAGCGCCATGGGGCCCAGCTCAGAAGCCGGTCAGCGAAAAGTCCAGCGCGACCGTGCGCTCTCCCGCCGGAAGGAACACCGCGAGCCCGTACAGATTGGCCGGGCACGTGGCGAACTCCGCGTTCGCGTCGACGTCGCGGGCCCGGAGCGCGATGCGCCGCAGGCGACGCGCGTCGGTCAGGACCGCCTGGTCGGGCGGCACGCGCCACAGCGCGTCGAACATCCAGTTCGCCTGGTAGACGAGCACCGCCGGGCGCTCGAGCGCGACGCGCACCTCGAGGTGCCCGGAGCGGTCCCCTGGAGTGAACGGGACCGTCACCGCGAGGCGAGGCGCGGGAGCACCGGGCTCGAGCGCGACGGGCAGCTCGTCGACCTCCAGCGCCGGCGTGCGGGCGGGATCGAACCCCGGGTCGGCGAGGAGACTGCGAACCTCCTCCGGCGAGGAGGCGCGCCGGGCCTCCTCGACCAGGAAGAGGTCCGGAAGGAGCGGCCGCGCGAAGTAGGTTTCCGGCTCGATCCAGCCGTAGGAGCCCTCCAGCCGGCGCCCCCACCAGCGACCGGGCGGGCGTTCCCCGGGATCGCCGTAGCCGGCCGCGGCGTCCAGGAAGTGACGACGCGGG
>CAZDYS010000695.1:0-2325 GCA_964509445.1 uncultured Planctomycetaceae bacterium | reverse complement strand
GTGGAAAAACCGGCGCGCGCGCGCCGCCGTCGCCCCCGCCCCGGGCCCAATCGCGGGTCAGCCGCCGACGGGGAGCCTCGAGGCCACCCGCAGGGCTGCCGCCGTGGCTCCGGCCCGGAGCTGGTCAGCGACCGCGAAGAAGCATAGCGAGCGCGACCCCGCGGATCCCGCCCGAATCCGACCCACGTGGACCCGGTCGCTCCCGGCGCAGCGGGCCGGCGCGGGGCCCTGCTCGCTCGGGTCGATCTCGACCATCGGCGTCTCGGAGAACAGCGCCAGCGCGTTTTCCGGCGTGAGCGGCTCCCGCAGACGGGCCTTGACGGCGAACACGTCGCAGCGCTCCGCGTCCCCCTCGACGGCCATCAGGTCGATCGGGAGGTCCGCCCGGCCGAGGACCCGGCGGACGTCGTTGGCCACGACCCGCTCGAAGCCCAGGCCGTAGCCTGCCTCCGTGCGCGGGGCCTGGAAGTTCCCCAGGCGTCGGTCGCGGTCGTCCGGAGCGTCCAGCCCCTGGGCGATCTCCTCGCGCACGGCCAGGATGCCGCGGCTGCCCTCACACGCGGCGGCGGCGACGGCGAACACGTCGACCTCCTCGAGACCCACTACCCGCTCCAGGGCGGAGAGCGTGCGCACCAGCGGCATCGCGCTGCGTCCCGGCAGTGCGACCTGGTCGGTGAAGGCTCCGAGCACGTCGCCGTTGATGGCCTCCACCACGAGCGGCACCTGCGGGTCCTCGGACAGGACCCCCGACAGATCGACCACGCGGGTCCCCCGTGCCTGCAGCAGCGGCAGGACGCCGCGCGCGACGTCCCGTGTCGTGCACACGAACGCCACGTCCGCGGGCGGAGCGACGCTCGGCATGGGCTGGACCTGCAGCGGCTCGCCCTGCCAGGCGAAGGCCGTGGGCCGCCGGCCGAACAGCGTGAGGGCGCGCGGGACGTGCCCGTTGCGCAGGAGCTCGGCGGTCAGCTCGCGGCCGACCGCGCGACTCGCCCCCCAGACCTGCACCGACTGCTGGCGATGCGCGGCGTCCCAGAGCGGACCACCACGCCTTGACGTCGAAACCGTGCTCGAATCCATGGACCGGCCGTCGCCTCCCCGGTCCGACGTGGACCTCCCCGGCGCGCGGCTCGTCCGTCCCTCGGCGGCGTCCTGCCGTGGACTGAACCTCGACCGGAGGAAATCCCGGGCGTCAGCGGGAGGCCCGCCAGGAACCGGATTTCCCGCCGTCCTTCTCGAGCAGGCGGACCTCCTCGACGCGCAAATCCTTCGTCAGCGCCTTCGTCATGTCGATCACGGTCAGGGCGGCGACGCTCGCCCCCGTCAGCGCTTCCATCTCGACGCCGGTCCGCCCGCTGCAGCGCACCTCGCACCGGACCTCGAGCACGTCCCCGCTCGCTCGGAAGCGCACGTCGCACAGGTCGAGACCGAGCGGGTGACACATGGGGATGAGCTCGCCGGTGCGTTTCGCGGCCTGGATGCCCGCGACGCGCGCGACCTCCTCGATCGGTCCCTTCGGTCCGCCCTTCGCGAGCAGGCCGTCCAGCAGCCCCGGTGGGAAGCGGACGCTCGCCGTCGCGAGCGCGCGCCGTGCGGTCACGGGCTTCTCGCTTACGTCGACCATACGGGCTTCGCTGCGCGACCCGTCCTCCGCCTTCCGCAGGTGCGAGAGACGCGTGCCCTGTTCTTGTTTGCTCTCGTCGTCCAAGAGAGTTCGACTCGTGTCGAGGTCGCCTCCGGTTCGAAGAAGCCCGCGAATCCCGACCCGGGAACCACGTTTGGAATTTCGTCCGAGCCGGCCGAGTGGCGACTAGAGTACGTACCCGACGCCGCTCGGCGAAGGAGCTCTCTCCCGGCTCCGACCTCCGCAATCCACCGGCACCACACATGACGCACAAGAGCCTGGCCCTGGTCCTCGTCCCCTCGCTCCTCCTGCCGGCCACGGCGCTCGCGACCGGCACCTGGACCACGAGTCCGCCGGTGAGCACCACGGTCCGCCCGATCTCCGCCGACGTCACGGCGCTCGTGCGCGAGGAGATCGCTGGAGCGAAGGACCGCACGGTGAGCGAGCTCTGGCAGCGCGCCCGCGAGCTCCGCGGAGCCGAGCGTCTGGGGGCCGAGGGCGACCTGGACCGTGCGCTGGACGCCGAGCTGCGTCAGCGCGAGCTCGCTCCCAAGGCCGCCATCCTCCTGTGCTCGAGCCGCCTCCTGGGGAGCGAGCCGGACCCGACCCTCCTGGCCACGGCGCTCGAGCCGTTGATCGAGGCCGAGGACGCGCCCGTCGCGCGCGCCGCCGCCTCGCTCCTGTCCGACTCCACCTTCAAG
>CAZDYS010000694.1:0-2345 GCA_964509445.1 uncultured Planctomycetaceae bacterium | reverse complement strand
GTCCCCGCCGGGGCTCTCGCACCCGGGCCGGCCGCGCTTCGCCGCGAGGGCTCCGGGCGGCCGCCGTTGCACCGCGGCGTCGCGCCCCTATCGTTGCCAGCATGAAACGAGTGGTTCCGTTGGTGATCTCCCTCGCCGTGCTGGCCGCGGCGTGGTTCGTTCCGAGCGCCTCCTCCTCGCGCCTGTCGGCGCTGCAGGCCTGGGAGCTCCTGGACCTGCCGGTCGGCCCGGCACCGGCCGAGGGCGCCGAGGACGATCGCCCGCGCCTGTGGCAGATCGTGGCGCAGAGCCCCGCCGCCTCCATCGACGACGAGGGACGCCTCGACATCCGCCTGCACGGCGTCTCGCACGAGGCGGACGAGGAGTTCCTCGAGCACTCTGCCGAGATCGAGGTGGTCGAGTCCGACGGTCTGCTCCAGGAGGGCAGCTCGCTCGCGCTGGTCGACTACGGCACCGCGCGCGCGAGCCTCGTGCGCGGGCTGCGGCAGTTCGTGGCCGAGGCGGTGGACGACGAGCACCCCGAGTACGCGGACCTGGTCGTGACCGGGGCCGAGCTGCCGGAGGGGACCTGGGGCGCGAACTTCGAGCTCCGCCTCGAGCGCGGCGAGGACGACGAGATCCGCCAGGTCGCGACGCTCACCGTCAACGACGGCTCGGGCTTCGAACCGGTGACCGTCGAGCGCAGCTGGTCTCCCCCCTCGCGCACGTCGATCACGCCGCCGATCGTCGCCGTGGTGCTCGCGATCCTCTTCCGACGTCCGCTCGTCGCCCTCCTCCTGGCCGTGTTCTCCGGCGCGTACCTGCTGCGGCGCGGGGAGGGCGAGGGACTCGTCGCCAGCGCCGGCGGCGGGCTGGCCGACGTCTTCACGGAGTACTTCCGCGCCGAGCTCGTCGACACCGAGCGCATCTACATCATCGGGTTCGTGTTCTTCATGCTCGCGATGGTCGGCGTGATCACCCGCTCCGGCGGGATCCGCGGATTGATGGACGCCGTGGCGAAGCGCGCCCAGGGCGCGCGCGGCACGCAGATCTCGACCTGGATCATGGGCCTGGTGATCTTCTTCGACGACTACGCGAACACGATCCTGGTCGGCTCGACCATGCGTCCGCTCAGCGATCGCTTCCGCGTGTCGCGCGAGAAGCTCAGCTACCTCGTGGACTCGACCGCCGCGCCGGTCGCGGGCCTCTCGATCTTCAGCACCTGGATCGCGTTCGAGGTGTCCACCTTCAACAAGCAGCTGCCGGCCGCGGGCCTGAGCATCGACGACGGCTACGCGGTCTTCCTGCGCACGATCCCCTACAGCTTCTACTGCATCCTCACCATCTGGTTCGTCGGGCTGATCGCCTGGACCGGCCGGGACTTCGGGCCGATGCTCACGGTGGAGAAGCGCGCGCGCGGCGGCAAGGTGCTGCGGGACGGCGCGACGCCGATGGTGTCCGAGGAGGCCACGGCGATGGAGGCCGCGCCGGGCGTGGTCCCCAACCCCTGGCGCGCGATCCTGCCGCTGGTCACGTTCATGGTGATGACGCTGGCCGAGATCGTCCGCGTCGGGAGGGGCGCGCTCGGAGACCTGTCGCTGTTCTCGATCGAGGGCATGACGACCGTGCTCTACGAGGGGTCCGGCTCCTGGCCGCTGCTCGTGGGCTCGCTGGCCGGCTTCCTGGTGGCGGCGATCGGAGCGGTCCGGGTCCAGCTCGCCGGCGACGTGCTGCCGGCCGCCTGGACCACCGTGCGCTCCATGGCCGTCGGCTTCGCGATCCTCTACCTCGCGTGGATGATCGGCGCCGTCTGCTCCGACCTCGGGACCGCGCCGTTCCTGACGGCCCTCCTCGGGGACGCGATCGACGGCAAGCTCCTGCCCACCCTGCTGTTCCTCCTGGCCGGCGCCGTGGCCTTCGCGACCGGATCGTCCTGGAGCACGATGAGCATCCTGCTGCCGCTCGTGATCGGGCTCGCCTTCGGCCTCGGACAGTACGCCGAGCTCGCCCCGACGCTGCTCGAGAGCGGCCAGCTCCTGATGGTGATGAGCGTCGGCGCGGTGCTCTCCGGGGCGATCTTCGGAGACCACTGCTCGCCGATCTCCGACACCACCGTGATGTCGTCCATCGCCACCGCGTCGGACCACATCGACCACGTGCGCACGCAGGTCCCCTACGCGATGGTCACGATGCTCGTCTCGGTCTCCTGCGGGTACTTCCCGGCGACCTACTACGGGCTCTCCCCGTGGGTCGGGCTCGCCATCGGTGCCGTGCTCCTGGCGATCCTCGTCGTCGTGTTCGGCAAGAAGGCCGGCGAGGCTCCCGAGCCCGGTGCCTGAGCGCGTCGAGCGCTAGCGCCGCAGGAG
>CAZDYS010000693.1:0-2350 GCA_964509445.1 uncultured Planctomycetaceae bacterium | reverse complement strand
CTCCGTCGTTGTCGACGTCCCCGATCGCGAGGCCCTGGCCGAACCCGGGACGACCGAGGCCGGCTTCCTCCGTGACGTCGACGAAGGTGCCGTCCGCCTCCTGACGGTAGAGCACGTTGCTCACCACCGACTCGAGCGTCGCGGGCAGCGGTGCGCGAACCTGGAAGAGGTCGAGGTCGCCGTCGCCGTCGTAGTCGAACAGGCCCACCCCGCCCTGCATCACCTCGGGAAGGAAGTAGTTGCCGTCCACCGGCGGCCCCTCGGCGACGGGCAGACCCAGCTCCTGCGTCACATCGGTGAAGAGGGTGGGGCCGTCGTAGGGGAGGGGCTTCGCGCTCTCGGACGTGTCCGGCCCTGCTCCGCCGCAAGCGGAGAGCGCGACGCACAGGAAGAGGCTCCCGCGTCGGACGGGCCATCGCGCTCCGAGGCTGTTCACTCCGCACCTCCGGCTCGCAGGGCGGTGAGGGCGGCCTCGAGCTCGCGCGAGCGCGGGTTGAGCGCGAGCCCCTCCTCGAGCAGCGCGACGGCCTCCGCGCGACGACCGAGCTTCCCCAGGACGCCGGCCATGCGCTGCCGCGCGAACTCGTAGCTCGGGTTGCTCTCGAGCGCGAGCTCGAGCTGCTCGAGGGCCTCCTCGAGCTTTCCTCGGTTCTCCAGCTGGAGTGCCGCCTTGGTGCGGGCGCGGAAGCCCGCCGGCGCCGCGTTCATGCTCGCGAGCCAGTCCTTGCGCGGCGTGGTGGGGGGCAGGGTTCGCGAGCGGGCAGCGTGCCTCTGCGCGTCCTCCGTCCGTCCGAGAGCCATGTAGGCCTGCGCCAGGGCGACGTGTGCTTCCGCGTGCTTCGGATCCCGCGCGAGCGCTTCCTCCAGGTGCACGCGTGCCTCTTCGTGCTCTCCGGCGGCCAGGGCGAGCTGGCCGAGACCGGTCTCTGCGTGGGCGCTCTTGGCGTCGAGTGCGGTGGCGCGCTCGAAGGCGGCGCGCGCCTCCTCCAGGCGGTGGAGTCGGACCAGGGTCGTCGCGATCGCCTCGAACATGGGAGCGTACTCGGGGAGCATCGTCTCCGCACGTCGGAAGGCGGTGAGCGCCTCCTCGGGATGCTCGTCGACGAGGCTCCAGCCGCGACGGTAGGGCCACACGCCGTTCTCGGGGTCGAGCTCCTCGGCGCGGCGGAAGCACTCCGCGGCGGACTCCTGGAACTCGTGCACCATGTAGCGGGCACCGAGCTCGCCCCAGGCGTCCGGGTCCTCCAGCGCCGCGCGCAGCGTCTCTTGATCCGCCTCGATGGCGCGAACCACGTCCGGCTCCACGTTCGCGAGGTCGGGGAGGGGGAGCTCGCTCACGCTCGAGGCGTCTTCGGCGGTGTCCGGAGCGCAGGCGAGGAGGCCGAGCGTGGCGCCGAGGACGAGGAGGGAGAGCGACCTCATCGTGCCTCTCCGGTTCCGCGGTCGAGCACGAGGGTGCGGTCCACGCCGCCCGCGGGGAAGCGCTCGCGCGTGCCGTCCGGCCACAGGACCTCGATGCCCTCGAGGACGGTCTCGTCGCCGAGTCCGAAGTGGGCACAGGCCTCGTTGCTCGAGAGGTAGCTGGACGCGGCGACCAGCGGGGCCACCTGGTCGCCTCCGGCGCGGAACACGGTCACCTGGGCTCCGAGCGCGGCGCGACCGCGCTCGCGCGCGAGGACGCGGAGCCAGTGGGTGCCGTCCGCCGGAGCGTCGTTGCGGTAGACGCGCAGGGTGTTGTCCACGTTGCTCTGGACGAGGTCCAGGTCGCCGTCGCCTTCGAGGTCGCCGAAGGCGAGTCCGCGACTGACCTCCACGTGCGAGGTGAAGTCCCCGCCCCGGTCGGGCACCTCGGTGAAGGTCCCGTCGCCGGCTCCGAGGAAGAGCTGGTTGTTCTCGGCGTACTCGCCCCAGTAGCCGGCCGGCGCGCCCGGCAGCGGCTCGCGGCGGCGGATCGCACCGTTCGCGACCGCGAGGTCGAGGTCGCCGTCGAGGTCCAGGTCGAACAGTCCGCAGCCGAAGCCGGTGCGCTGCAGGTCGACCCCGGCGAGCCCCGCCTCCGAGGACGCGTCGCGGAACAGCACGCCCTCGCGCAGGTACAGGCGGTTGTTCTCCTTAACGAGGTGCGTCATGAAGAGATCGATGGTCCCGTCGCCGTTCACATCTCCGGCCGTCACGCCCATGCTGGCCTCGGGCTTGCCGACGCCGGAGACCGCGACGCCGCGCAGGATGCCCTCTTCCCCGAACGCTCCGTCCGGGTTCGAGACCCAGAGCTGGTTGGACTGCGCGTCGTTCGCGACGAACACGTCCAGCCGGCCGTCCCCGGTCAGGTCCGTGACGAGGATGCCGAGTC
>CAZDYS010000692.1:0-2354 GCA_964509445.1 uncultured Planctomycetaceae bacterium | reverse complement strand
CGAGCGCGCCGTGGAGCTGCTCCCCGGTCGCGTCGAGGCGAGCTACAACCTCGGCGTCCTGCTGTGGAGCGACGGCGACCGGGGGCGAGCCCGCGAGCTCCTGGCCGAAGCCTACGCGAGCGCGGGCCCGGGCGAGCTCGTCGAGGTGCTCGCGGAGGTCTTCGCGACGGACCCCGCGGGCCTGCGCGCGCTGTGTCGCGTCGACCTCGCGCGCGATGCGCTGGAGCCGGCCTCCGGGTGGCTGGGCCTGGCGCGCCGCCTGGGGCCGGCGGACCTGGACCTCGCTCTGCTCGAGGTCGAGCTCACCTACGCGCTGCGACCGTCCGAGGGGCTCGACCGTCTCCGGCGCCTGCGGGCGGCGCACCCGGAAAACTTGGACCAGCTCGACGCGCTGGAGCGCGAGCTCCGCACCCGACGACGCTGAGCGGCCCTCAAGACGGGCCTCACGCGGGTTCGAAAGCAGCCGGGGGATCTCGTGGGGCCGCGGAGGGTCGAACCGATGCAAGCAAAGAGACGTGAGCGATCGAACCGGGCCGTGTCGATCGCGCTGGGGGGAGTGACCGCCGTCGCCGTCGGCATGATGGGGATCGTGGGGTCGGTCCAGCGCGCGCCGCTCGGTCCGGAGCGGGCGCTCGGGGGCGACCCGGTCGCGGTTCCGCTGCGCCCGAGCTCCGGAGGGACGCAGGCCGCGATGCGTGGAGGCGGCGCGGGCTGGACCACCGGGCTCTCCTCGGGCGCTGCTGCGCGCGAGGCCTACCGCCGAGCGACCGGCGAGCGAACCGTCCCGCCCGGGCTGGTGGTGGTGTTCCACGCGCCCGGCCTGGACCCGGCGGAGATCCACGAGGCGCTGCGCGAGTCCGGCGCCGAGCGAACCTGGTGCGAGAGTGCACCGCGGGGTCTGTGGACGAAGGCCGGGCCTCTGGCCGTCGAGGACGACCCGCTCGCGCTCGTCGTCGCCGAGCTGAGCTCCATCTCCGTGGGGTTGGGCGGCGCGTCCGCGAGAGAGGGGGACGACGCCGCGCACGTGGCGCACATGGCCTATCTGCGCGCGCTCGAGGACCTGTCCGAGACGGACGCCTCCTCCGGAGCCCTCGTCCTGTTCCGCACGAACGCGGAGGACGTGGAAGCCGTCCGGGCCGAACTCCAGCGCGCCGCCGGACGGGACGCGCGCGTGATCGGGGAGCGCGTTCCGCGGGACAGCCAGCTGTCCGTCGACGGGCGCGCGGTGGAGGGCGGAACGGCCGTGTTGCTCTTCGACGGCGGTCGTTCGCCGGGGTGCGTCCAGGAAACCGGTGGAGCCTTCGCCCGCGGCCTGCGCGGGACGCGCGGACGCGTCGGCGATCCGGCCGCGGCGGTCCTGGTGCTCGCGGAAGGGACGGAGCCCGTGTTCCCGTCTCTCCAGGACGTGCCCTGGATCGCCAAGGTCCAGGAGGACGCGAGCGGCTCGTCGCTGGGACTCCTGTTGCCCAGCGTGCGCGGCCGTCAGGCGCAGGGCGAGGGCCCGGGTTGGTCGGAGTCCTGGGACTCCGCCTGGGAGTCGGGAGCGAGGTAGGTTTCTTCGGGGAAGGACCGTCCCTCGTCCTCCCTGCACGCTCGTCGTGCTCCCTCTCCCTCCGACCGGAGGCGTCCCCGATGCGTTCTGTGCCCACGGTCTGGCGAAAACATTTCGCCGCCTTCCTGTCCGGTGCCCTCGGCTGCGGTCTGGTGCTGTCCCTCCAGCCCGGTGGCCCGCTCTCCGCCGAGGAGCGCGCCCTCTTGCGCCACGTGCGTCTGGTCGAGATCGAGGACGGGTCCGGTGCTCGGCACAAGACGGTTCGCTTCGAGGGCGTGAACGTGCAGATCGTCAACGGCCTCGGGGCGACCAACGGCGACCCGGACCATCCGGCCGACGAGGACGACTGCATCACGAACGGGGTCGGGAACCTGATCGTCGGCTACAACGAGCCGGTCGGCGGGCCGACGCAGCGCACCGGTTCGCACAACCTCGTGGTCGGTCTCGGTCACAGCTACACCGGAGTCGGTGGGCAGGTCGTCGGCTACGGCAACGGGATCCTCGCGCCCTACGCGAGCGTCGTGGGCGGGAGCGGGAACCAGGCGCGCGGCGTCTGGGCGACGATCACCGGCGGCTCGGCGAATGTCGCCGAAGGGATCTCCGCCAGCGTGCACGGGGGCAGCCTGAACCTCGCCGGAGGTCTCGGAGCGGTCGTCGCGGGCGGGGACTCCAACCGCGCGCTCGGCGACTGGTCGTACGCGGCCGGCGGCAAGCGCAACCAGGCCGTGGGGGACGGTGCGAGCTCCCTGGGCGGAACGCGCAACCTCGTCGAGGGCGCCTTGAGTGCGATCAGCGGAGGAGC
>CAZDYS010000691.1:0-2367 GCA_964509445.1 uncultured Planctomycetaceae bacterium | reverse complement strand
CACATCGCCGGCAAGGCCCCGACGCTCGGCTCGCTCTCTCTGCCGACGGTCCAGCTCGAGCGCCTCTCGCTGCGCAAGCGCGGTATCGTGCTCGTGACCGGCATCGCGGGCTCCGGCAAGTCGACCACGCTCGCGGCGATGATCCAGTACATGAACACGCACGCCGAGCGTCACATCGTGACGCTCGAGGATCCGGTGGAGACGATGTTCACCGAGGATCGCTGCGTGATCAGCCAGCGCGAGATCGGCACCGACGTGCCGAACTTCGCGAACGGCCTGCGCCACGCGCTGCGCCAGAGCCCGGACGTGATCCTGATCGGCGAGATGCGCGACGCGGAGACCGTCGGCGCGGCGCTCGACGCGACCGAGACCGGGCACCTCGTGATGAGCACGCTCCACACGGTCAACGCGCCCCAGACGGTCGACCGGATCCTGTCCTTCTTCCCGGCCGAGGGGCACAAGCAGATCCGCCAGCGACTGGCGGAGAACCTCGCGGCGGTCATGTCGCTGCGTCTGCTCCCGAAGAAGTCCGGTGAGGGCATGGTCCCGGCCTGCGAGCTGCTCCTGTCCACGCCGCGCGTGCGCGAGCTGCTCTACGAGGGGCAGGTCACGGAGCTCTCGCGCGTGGTCGAGGGCGGGTTCGAGGAGGGGCTGATCTCCTTCAACCACTCCCTGCGGACCCTGGTCGCCAACGACCTGGTGGATCTCGAGGTCGCCCTGGCGGCCAGCGATCGCCCCGAGGAGCTCCTGCTCGCCCTGCGCGGCTACAGCCGCGGGAAGGCGAACAAGCAGGCGGCCCCGCCCCCGGGGCCCGGCGGCAAGTTGCGACTGGCCAGCGGGGAATAACCCCGCCGCGGGTGCGTCCCGCGCTGTCGACCCGGCGAAACCCGGGCGGTGCCGGGTCCGCCCCGGCCCCGGACCGTCCTCCTCGGGCGGAACCGGAGCGGGCGGGCCGGCCGCCCGTGGCTCCCCCCGGGCCGCTCGACTAGCATGGAGGACGCAACGCCATGAACATTCAGAACATCAAGGCTCTCTCCTGGGTGGCCGCCCTCGGGATGGGGGGGTACCTCGGGTACGAGGTCTGGCACTTCCTCGAGAACCGTCCGGTCTACCAGGACTATGTGCGCCAAGACGAGCTCGAGGCCGTGCTGCGCGACGGCATCGAGGAGCCCGAGGAGATCCGCCGCGAGGTGGTCGACTCGAAGGAGATCATGGCGGTCTTCCACAAGATGGACTGGACCGGGAAGCCGGAGCCGGTGAAGCCGGTCGTGGTCCAGCAGAAGGACACCCAGGTGAAGCGCGGTCCCGACCGCACGCCCGTCGAGCAGCTGCTCGAGATCCAGCTCGTGCAGGTCGACAAGGGCAACCCGGAGAACAGCCTCGCCATCGTCAAGTACCTCCACAAGGAGCTGAAGGCGCGCCACACCGCGCCGGGCGAGAAGATCCTGAAGACCGGCCAGGCGCTGACCGGCAAGTTCGCGCACGTGTCGGTCAAGGAGATCCAGCCGGACGGGCTCGTGTTCACCTTCGACGACGAGGAGCGCGAGGACGAGCTGCTCGAGAGCCCGGTGTGGGTGCCCTCCGGTCCGGGGATCGCCTACGTGACCGAGGAGACGAAGCAGGTGCGCACCGCGAACCCGCGCATCCCGACGCTCACGAACTACCGTCCGACCTCCGTCAAGGAGACGCGCCAGGTCAACCGCGACACCTGGCAGATCGGAACGGAGAGCGCGCGCCAGATCGGCGAGAGCTACTCGACGATCCTCTCGCGCGACATCGACTACCGCGTCGCGCGCGATCCGCGCGACGGGTCGGTCAAGGGTCTGCAGATCACGAAGGTCGCGGCCGGCTCCGTGCCGGCCCAGCACGGGGTGTCCTCGGGCGAGATCCTCAAGAGCATCAACGGCCACAAGGTCACCAGCGTCAGCGACGCGGTCTCCTACGTGAAGCGCGAGTCCGACACCACCGAGGAGTGGATCGCGGTGTTCGAGAAGCAGGGCCGCGAGTACACGCGGACCTACCGCTCGCCGATCGAGGAGTAGCGCTCTCGCCGCGCGAGCTCTCGCGCGGACCTCGGACCCTCGCGCGGGGTCCTCGCCCGCGCGCCGTACGCGGAGAGGACGCGCGCGGTAGGATCCGCCCATGGCGATCCGCCTGACCCTCGACCTCGGCAACTCCGCGCTCAAGGTGCGCGCCTGGCGGCCGCGCGACCCGTCCGTCGCGGGGGACCGCGAGGAGCGGTGTGCCGGGATCGACCTGGAGGCCGACCCGGCCCGACCGCAGGCCCTCGGAGCCGCGCTCGACGAGGCGCTCGAGCGCTGGTCGCGGGAGCACGGCCCCCCCGCGGCGGCGGCTCTCAGCTCCGTG
>CAZDYS010000690.1:0-2373 GCA_964509445.1 uncultured Planctomycetaceae bacterium | reverse complement strand
GACCCACGGGGCCTGCTGGACCGGCCGGCGCCGATGGCGCGGACGGAGCGGACGGCGTGCAGCTGTTCCTCGCGCAGACGCGCAACACGAACACGTCGACGAACCTGAACCAGACCACGCCGGCGGAGGTTCCGCTGACCGGCACGACGGACTTCCTGGACGCGGGCTTCGCCGTCTCCGGCAACGGCATCCAGTGCAACTTCACGGGGCGTGCGAAGGTCACCTTCAACGTCTACGCCGAGAGCACCGGTGCGCGCGTCGCGCTGGACTTCGAGGTGTTCGTCGGAGCGTCCGCGGCCGGGCCGGTGTTCAACCAGATGTACATCCGCAACAGCAGCGGGCACAACGAGAACGGGACGACGGGCTCGGTCTGGGTCAACGTCACGAGCGGAGACGTGATCACCATTCGCTCGAGTCGCGCGTCCTCCGTGACGACCAGCACCACGCTCAACGGTTCGGGGACGTCGCTCCTGATGATCGAGCGGTTCGACTGATCCGGAGCTCGCGCTGGCGTCGGCCCCTCCGGCGACGGGGGGGGACGGCGGAATCGCTCGTTCCGGATCGCCTCGGGCGCTAGGCTGCTCCCGATGCGGTCGTGGGTCGTTCGCGCGCTGTTCGTCGTCGCGCTCGGAGGCTGTGCCTCCGAGTCCCCGCGGCCGAACGTCGTGCTCGTCGTCGCGGACACGCTGCGCGCGGACTACCTCGGAAGCTACGGCTTTCCCGGGGACGTCTCGCCCCAGCTCGACCGGCTGGCCTCGGAGGCCGTGCTGTTCGAGCGCTGCGTGAGCCAGGCGCCCTGGACCAAGCCTGCGACCGCGTCCCTCTTGACCTCGCTGTACCCGGGCACGCACGGCCTGACGGACCACGAAGGCGGGTTCTGGAGCTCCTCGGAAGAGCGCCGCACGGGTCGCCTTCCGGCGGAGGCGCTCACGCTGGCCGAGGTGCTGCACCTCCACGGCTACCGGACCGCGGCCTTCACGGCGAACTCGTGGCTGGTGCGCGAGTACGGCTTCGCTCAGGGCTTCGACCACTACGACGACTACGCGGCGCGGCTCGACACCCACGCCGACGAGCTGCTGGAGAACGCGCGGCGCTGGCTGGACCACTCCGCGTCCGGCGTGCCCTTCTTCCTCTACCTGCACGTGATGGACGTGCACGCTCCCTACGACGCACCGCGGGCGGACTACGACGCCGTCCTCGACAGCGTGCCAGGGCGCGGCGCGCGCGCCCTGACCGACGCCGAGCGGCCGGACCGGCGCTGGAACAACATCGAGGTTCCCGCGGACTGGGCCAACGAGGAGCTCCGGCACCGCGTGGACTACTGGCGCGCGCGTTACGCGGCTGGCGTACGCGCCCTCGATCGACGGCTGGGGCGGTTGCGGGCGCTGCTGGAGGAACGCGGAGCGCTCGCGAACACGCTGTGGATCGTCACGTCGGACCACGGCGAGCACCTCTTCGAACACGGCGACTGGAGCCACGGGCAGAACCTCTACCAGCACCAGCTGCACGTCCCCCTGTGGATCCGGCCCGTGGGGGCGACCCGCTCCAGCGGGCTCCGCGTGACGGAGATCGTGGAGCTCGTCGACGTGATGCCGACGGTGCTCGCGCTGGTGGGGGCGACCTCGCCGACGCCGCTGCAGGGCCGGGACCTGAGTCCGCTCTTCGCGGCCCCGGCGGAAGAGCTTTCCACGCGCGCGGTCCGTGAGCGCTACGGCTTCTCGACCGCCGTGCAGCACCAACGCGGGCTGCACGCGGTGACGACGGAGCGCTACAAGCTGATCGTCGACCGGGAGGCAGGGACGCGGCGGCTGTTCGACCTGACCGAGGACCCCGCGGAGTCGACGGACCTGGCGTCCGTCCTGCCGGAAGTGGCCGAGGAGCTCGAGGGCGCGCTCGTGCGCCATCTCGCCGACCAGGAGGCCTTCGGCAGTCTCGCGAGCGAGGCCGCGACCATTCCGGAGGAGCTCGCGCGCCGCCTGCGCGACCTGGGATACCTTTGAGGATGCGCTCGGACTCGTGACTTCGCCCTCGAACCTCCTCGCTCTCCTCTTCCTGGCGTCCGGTTGTGCGGCGTCCGAGTCCCTCGTCGCGGACGACGGGACGGCAGCGACCACCGAACGCTCGAGCGACCCCACCGCTCCGCCCAGCGCCTACGTGCTCAGCTGGTTGCGCGCGCGCGAGCAGGAGCTCACGGGCGATCTCGAGCGCCTTCGACACGCGCTGCTCTCCCGCGCGCGGGAGGAGGCACCGGAGCTGGTCGAGCGCCTCCGCACGAAGACGACGGCCCCGCGGCCGCGCGGCTACGGAGTCGTTCCGGAGCGGGTCGCGGACGAACCCGCGCGCACTCCGCGACCGCGCGAGACGCGCTATTCG
>CAZDYS010000689.1:0-2374 GCA_964509445.1 uncultured Planctomycetaceae bacterium | reverse complement strand
ATGGAGACGCGCCCGGTGAACGCCGAAGGGCGCGGCCGCATCAGCGCGCGCGACCTGGTCGTGAACGCGCTGCGGATGCGTCCCTCGCGCATCATCGTCGGTGAGGTGCGCGCCGCGGAGGCCCTGGACATGCTCCAGGCGATGAACACCGGCCACGAGGGTGGCCTGTGCACGATCCACTCCAACTCGGCGCGCGACGCGCTGTCCCGCCTCGAAACCATGGTGCTGATGGCCGGTGCCGAGCTGCCCTCGCGCGCGATCCGTGAGCAGATGACCGCGGCGCTCGACTTCGTCGTACACGTGCGTCGCTGCGAGGACGGCGTCCGGCGCGTGGCCTCGATCGCGGAGATCACCGGGATGGAGAGCGGCGTCCCGCTCCTGCAGGAGGTCTTCCGCATGCGACTGGAGCGGACGCCCAAGGGCGAGTTCCTCGGGCGCTTCGAGCCGACCGGGATCGTCCCGCGGTTCGTCGAGGAGCTGCGCACGATGGGCGTCGAGGTTCCGCTGACCCTCTTCCGCGCCCCCGCGATCTGACGATGCTCATCGCCCTCGGCATCCTGTTCGCGTTCGTCCTCGTGGCGCTGATCGCCACGGTCCTGCGCGCGCCGGACCGGGAGGGCGAGCGCGGAGCACCGGTCGTCGTCCGGTCGCCCGACGAGATCGTCACGGCGTCGCCGCGACCGCTGGTCCGCAAGCACCCGTTCCTGCCGTTCGTCGCGGCGGTGGTGGCGGGGACCGCACTCTACTTCACGCTGGACCTCTACCCGGCGATCGCCGGCGCCATCGGCGGCATCGTGGGCTGTATCGTCTGGATCGGGCTTCGCTTCTGGGCCTCCATGCGCGTCTCGCGCTTCGAGCTCGAGCTCACCGAGGCGATCGACCTGATGGTCAGCACGCTGCGAGCGGGTGGCGGCCTGTCGGACGCGTTGACCAGCGCGATCCGCGAGTCCCGCCGGCCGCTTCGCTCGATCCTCCAGGAGGTCCTCGACCGCATCCAGGTGGGCGAGGACCCGGAGTCCGTGCTCGCGAACCTCGAGAAGCGCGTCTCCCTGGAGAGCTTCCGCCTGTTCAGCTTCACGCTCTCCACGCACTGGAGCGGCGGCGGCAGCCTCGCGACCACGCTCTCCAACGTGGGGCGCACGATCCGAGATCGGGTCGACGTGCTGCGCCGCGTGAAGTCCCAGGCGATCGAGTCGCAGGTCTCGGCGATCCTGGTGCTCCTGATCACCTACGGGCTCGCGCTCCTGAGCTGGGCGAGCTATCCGGACCGCTTCGAGGTGTTCGTCTCCTCGGAGCTCGGCGCGATGTTCATCGCCGCGGCGATCTTCGCGCAGGCCGTCGGGCTGTTCTGGATCACGATGATGACGAGGATCGAGGTCTGATGCAGGTCGCTCCCGCGCAAGCCGCCTGGGTGGCGGTGCCCGCCGGAATTGGCCTCGTGCTCGCCGCGCGCGCCTTGTGGTCGGCCTCGACGCGCCGTCGCGTTCGCGAGCGCCTGTTCCGCCAGAGCGATCCGATCGTCGACGAGCTGGGGCAGCGACCCGACTCCGAGCCGTGGGACTCCTGGCTCGAGCGCTGGCTGTTCATCTCCGGCTTCCGCGGCCCCGGCGCCGTCACGCGCTTCCTGCTCCTCGAGGGCGCCGTCCTCCTGTTCGGCGCGCTCGCCACGGTCGCCGTCGGCCGCTCCGAGCTGCAGCAGCAGGGCATCGACTGGCTGATGGAGATCCCGGGGAACGTGGGCTTCGCGTTCGCGCTGGTCATGATGGCCGCTCCCTGGATCATCTTCTTCCTCTACGCGCTCGCGCCGATCACGCGCGTGCGGCGGCGCAGGCGGCTGATCGTCGAGAGCGTCGAGCGCGACCTGCCCATGCTCCTGGCGCTGCTCGCGACGCTGGTCGAGTCGGGGATCGGCTTCGACGCCGCGCTCGACCAGGTGCTGACCTCGATGGACCCGGACCGCGCGCTCACCCGCGAGCTGCGCCAGTTCCGCGCCGAGTCGCGCGCCGGACTCCCGCGCGTGGTCTGCTACCGCTCCCTGTCCAAGCGGCTCGACGTCCGCTCGGTCTCCAGCTTCGTGTCCGCCATGGTCCACTCGGAGCAGGTGGGGGGCAGCGTCGCGGAGAGCCTGCGCCGTCAGGACGACGAGGTCTGGAGCCGTCGTCGCGAGCTCGCGATCCAGCGCGCCCAGACCCTTCCGACCAAGCTCTCGTTCCCCCTGGTCGTGTGCTTCTTGCCCGGAATCTTCGTGTTCACCTTCGGCCCCGCGATCGCGGAGTTCCTGCGCATCACGGACGAAGTCCTGTCCGGAGCTCGCTGAACCTCTCCATTCCATGTCTCTTCGAATCGCCTCGCTGCTCGCCGTCTCGGCCTTCCT
>CAZDYS010000688.1:0-2389 GCA_964509445.1 uncultured Planctomycetaceae bacterium | reverse complement strand
CCTCGCCGCTGCCGAAGAAGGCCGCGTCGTTCGTCACCGGGACGCTGGTGGTCTCCGGCGTCGGCGCGGCCGGGTCCTCGCCGTTGCGTACGGCGACCGTGTTCTCGTTCGCGTGCGCGTCCTGGTCCCCGCTCCCGAGGAGCGCGAAGCCGAGGGCCGCGCCTCCCGCGAGGACGAGCAGGGCGACCACGACGAGCACCAGGGGGAGCTTCGAGCGCGAGCCCGCGGGAGCCGCCTCGCCGGAGGGACCTCCGCCCACGGTCGTCTCGAGCCGCAGGCGATCCACGGTCTCGAGCAGCTCCTGCGCGCTGGCCGGCCGGTCGGACGGGTCGCGCGCCATCAGCGCGAGCACCAGCTCCTGCAGGGCGTCCGGCACGTCCGGGACGAGGCGGCGCGGAGGCACGGGGGTATCCGTGAAGCGCGCGCGCACGATGTCCTTCGCGGTCGCTCCTTCGAAGGGCGTGCGTCCGGTGAGCAGGCGATAGGCCGTCGCTCCCAGCGAGTAGAGGTCGGAGCGATGGTCGACCGCCTGCCCGCGCGCCTGCTCCGGCGAGACGAAGTGCGGCGTGCCGTAGACCTTGCTCTCCTCCGCCTGTTCCTCGACCGTCGTGGCGAGGCCGAGATCGGCGATCTTGATCGCTCCGGAGGCGGCCACCATCAGGTTGGCGGGCTTGATGTCGCGGTGGAGGATGCCCTGGGCCTCGGCGTAGGTGAGGCCGGCCGCGGCGTCGTGCAGGATCTGCAGCACGTCGCGCCAGGGGAGCGGCCCCTCGTCGGCGACCCGCTCCTCCAGGCTGCCGCCGGGCCTGTACTCCATCGCGAGGTAGTGCTGCCCGTCGGCCTCGCCGACGTCGTGCACGACGACGACGTTCGGATGTGAGAGCGCGGCGGCCGCCCGGGCCTCGGACTGGAAGCGCTGCACGAAGTCGCGGTCGCGCGACAGCTCGGGCGAGAGGACCTTGAGCGCGACCGGCCGGTTGAGGCTCTCCTGCACGGCGAGCACCACCTCGCCCATCCCGCCGCGGCCGAGCTCCCGCTCGATGCGGAATCCCGCCAGCCTCCGCGCGGGCGGCTCGGACGAGCGCGCCGGGGGCGCGGCGGGTTTCGGTGCGGGCGGCGGCTCCGCCGCGGGATCGACGACGCGTAGGCTCTGGCTGCCGATCACGATCACGTCGCCCGGCTGCAGCCGCTTGGCGGCGACCTTCTCGCCGTTCAGGAACGTGCCGAACTCGGAGCCGAGGTCCTTGACCGCCCAGCTGCCGTCCTTGGCGCGACCGATGGCGCAGTGGGCCGCGTCCACGCCCTGCCCGGCCACGAGGAAGTCCGCGCGCTCGGAAGAGCTGCCGAGGACCAGCATGCCCTTCTCCGGGAGAGCGGTCTCGGCGCCCTCGCCTTCGACCACGAGCATCCAGAGGGTGCTCATCCGTCCGTGCGTCCCTCGTCGACGGGGGGCAGCGGGGCGACGGCGGTCACCGCGTCGTCCAGGAGGCCCCGGTAGAACGAGCTCCCGATGCGCACGCAGTCGGCTCCGGCGGCGATGGCCTCCTCGAGATCCCCGGACATGCCCATCGAGAGGAGCGGGCGTCCCTCCGCGAAGGCGTCGGCCGGAAGGGTCCGTGCCAGCGCGGCGAGGCCGTCGAAGGTCTCGCGCGCGCGCTCCCGGGCGCGCGTCGGATCGGTCTCCAGCGGCGCCATGGCCATCAGCCCGAACAGCGGCAGACCGCGGTCCTCCTGCAGGCGGGTGACGAGCGCCTCGACCTCCTCGGGAGCGAGACCGCCCTTCGCCTGTTCGTCCGCGAGCTTCACCTGCAGGTACAGGCCGGGGCGCTCCGGGCGCTCCGCGGCCAGGGCCAGGAGCGTCTCGAGCAGGCGTGCCGAGTCGACGGCGTGGATCTCGTCCGCCAGCGGAAAGACCCGCTTGGCCTTGTTCCGCTGGAGGTGCCCGATGAAGTGCCAGCGCGCCGCGAGGCCGCGCGCTCGGAACCAGCGCACCTTGCGCTCGAGCTCGTCGACCCGGTTCTCGCCGAGCTCCGTCGCCCCGAGCTCGACCAGGGCGCGCGCCACCTCGGCGGAGACCTTCTTGGTCACGGTCACGATGCGGACCCCCTCGGGATCCCGTCCCACGGCGCGGGCGGCTTCTCGGACGCGCTCCTGGACCCGGGCGCGGTTCTGCGCGAGGCCGGTGAGGACGGAAGGGGACAGGACGACCATGGGACACGGGGCTCGGACGCGGGGGCCGGAGGCGGGGGTCCCCGCGAGGCCGTCCGCCGCGCGCTCTGCCGTGGACCGGCGACGCGCGCACGGTCCGCTAGCGGGGGTACGACTAGAGGGTACCCGCCGGGCCGCGGGAAGTCACCGGGAGGGGGCCGGTCAGCGCGGGCCCGTCGGG
>CAZDYS010000687.1:0-2395 GCA_964509445.1 uncultured Planctomycetaceae bacterium | reverse complement strand
GGCCAGGGCGTGCTCCGCACCCACGAGCTCAGCTGCCGCAGCATCGAGATCGACGAGGACACGGCTTCCGCGGAAGTCCGCGCGTACTCGGTCTCGGAGCTCGTCGTCGAGCGGCTGCCCGATCAGTTCCGCGCCGGCTTCCAGGTCCCCGACGACCCGGAGGAGCTGCGCCGTTCCCAAGAGTTCAGCATGGCCTGGGTCTGGAGTGCCGGGGATTGGCACTACCAGATGGACAACGAGGTCGTGCGTCAGCACACGAAGCCGGAGGTGCGCTAGCTCCCGTCTTCCGGAGAGAAGACGCAAGCGGTGCACACCGACTTCGATCAGGAGAGTAGGAGGAGGAGATCTTCCTGGGGGTCAGTTGACCCTGCTCCTTGGAAGCAAGTCTTCGGCCCGGTGTCCACGCCGGTTACCGGCCGATGTCTCGCAACTGTTTTGGATCGATCCCAGAGGAAAAACACCCAATGAAATTGCACGCAACTGCCACTCTGCTGGCCATCTCGTGCCTGGGGACCTCCGCTTTCGCGGACGGTCGTAACCCCGGCAGCGTTCTCGTCTACCCCGTCCACCGTACGGACACGGGTAACGTCCAGGCGGAGCGCGACTCCGTCTACTTCACGATTCTCAGCGTCACGAACTCGAACCTGAACCCGGCCGCTGGCTCGACCAACGTTCACTTCGAGTACCTGAACACGGTCTTCTTCAACCGTCCGTCGAACCGGTTCAAGCCGGATCACTGCACGGTCATCGACCGCGTTGAGAACCTGACCCCGATGGACACCCTCAGCGTCCTCACGAGCTGCCACAACGCGGCGAGTGGCCAAGAGGGCTACGTCGTGGTCTCCGCGCAGGACCCGGGCCTGTTCAAGACGAACTGGTCGTTCAACTACCTGATGGGTTCCGAGATGATCGTGACCGGTCAGGGCGGGTTCTACTCCCTGAACGCTATCCCGTTCTCGTCGCCCGTGGCCGAAGGTGGCCTCACGGACCTCGACTTCGACGGCCAAGTCGACTTCGACGGCCTCGAGTACGAGGGCATCGCGGACACGCTGTACATCGACAGCTTCCTCGCGGTGGCGAACTCGTCGCTCTGCCTCATCAACCTGACCGGCGGCACGGACTTCGTGACCACCGTGCAGTTCGACATCTGGAACGACAACGAGATCCCGCTCTCCTCGACGCTGGCCTTCAAGTGCTGGTTCGAAGAGCCGCTCTACGCCGTGTCTCTGATCTTTGATCAGGACTACCTTCGCTACAACACCAACAACGACGAAGACGAACTGGACATCGACTGCGATGGTCAGGACGACGTCGAGACCGGTTGGGCGATGATCAACGGTCTTGTCACGACTTCGACGGCCCAGGCGATCGGCAACCCGGCTCTGCTCGGCGCGCTTACCGCTGGCCCGATGAGCGAAGGTGGCCGCTTCTTCGATGCGAGCCGTCTGCTCTGGGAGTCCGCCGACAAGCAGTTCAACGGCGACTTCCTGAAGGTCGGCTCCGTCGACCCGGAGAACTAAACGCCTCGTGCGTTTCGGGCGGGCGACGGTCCTCTCCGTCGCCCGCCCGTGCATCGAACACGGATTGGAACACGGGCCGCGCGCCCGACCCGGAGAAGGAGGAGATGGCATGCACCATGACCATCCAACGTATTTCCGGTGTCGCTCGATCGTGGAAGTCCTCGGCCCTCCTGGGCGGCTTCCTGTCCCTCGGGCTCTTGGCGTGCTCTGGCTCCCCGGCACCGGCGAGTTCTGATCCTGGAGACGTAGTCGAGGAAGAGGACGGGTCCGAAGGAGGAGGAGATTCTCCGGCTGGCCCCAAGCACAGTGCCTTCTGCTCCGAGGACGGCCTCGGAGGGCGCGGCGTCTGCAACGGTTTCGACGTGATGGAGTCCTCTCTGGACGGCCGCTCGTCGGTGCTGTTGAACGAGACGCTGCGTCTGCGTTTCTCGGCCGACGTCGAGCTCGCGTCGATCGACGCGCGCACCGTGCGCATCGAGGACGAGTTCGGCGTGCTCGCGCGCGGCACCTTCTCCCTGGGGGACGCGGCGGACGTGGTCGACTTCCGGCCGGAGCTCCCGCTCGCCGGGGACTACTCGGACGCCGGCCTGCGACCCGACCGGAGCTATCGCGTGACCGTCGTGGGACGCAGCGACGGGCCCGGGCCGACGGTCCGCGCCCAGGACGGGCGGCCGCTCAGCACGACGCGCAGCTGGGTCCTGCGGACCCCGGAGCCGTCGTCCGCCGACGAGCTGTTCGTCGACGTCGCCGGCAACGAGGGTCCGGCGCTGTTCAGCACGGACCCGGAGCAAATCGACGCCATCGCTCGTCACTCAAAGCGCCCGCGCGAAGGCAAACCACTTTCATGGGGCCACGCGAATCTCCAGCACTTGCGA
>CAZDYS010000686.1:0-2396 GCA_964509445.1 uncultured Planctomycetaceae bacterium | reverse complement strand
GTGGAGCGCGCACCCGTCCGTGCGCCTCCGGCGTCGCGCCTGGGCCGCCGGGACGCCGCGCCGCAGCGGCGCCAACGAGCCAACCTGGGCCGCGACGCGGGTCCGATGGCGCTCCGTCGGGAACAGGTCGAAAGGACCGATCGCGACGGCCCCCGACCACAGTCCGCGCTCCAGAGCCTCGACGCCGACCCCGAAGGGAGTCACGGCACCGAGGCCCGTCACCACGACGCGCGGGCGTCCCTGCCGGTCGTGGTCAGTCACCTCGGGGGCCCGCCGCCTTCGCGTGGACCTTCGACTGCACGAAGCCCGCCATGCTGCGCACGGTGGCGAGCTTGTCGCGATCGAGCTCCTTGGTCTCGATCTTCAGGTCGAAGTCCTTCTCGATCGCGAGGACGAGCTGGAGCGTGTCCACGGAGTCCAGGTCGAGCCCCTCGCCGAAGAGCACCTCGTCGTCGTCGATCTCCTCGACCGTCGAACGATCGAGGAAGAGCTCGCTGATCATCAGCTCCTTCAGACGGTTCGCGTAGCGGGGGAGCTCTGCGCTCACCCAGTCGGTGTGGACCTCGTTGCTCTGCATCATCGGCGCGTCCCGGAGGGGACCGCGAGCGCCGCGGGAGGGCTGGGGAAGGCCGTGCCGCGCCGCGGAGGGCCGCACATCCTAGCAGCCCCCCCGACCGTCACCGAGCCCCTCAAGCGAAGGGAGCTTCCCCCGGGTCGTCGGGGGCCTTCTCCTCGGCCCGGCCCGCCTCGAGCCGCCGGATCCGCGCCTGGAGCTGCTCCAGCGCGCGCCCCTGCTCGAGCACCACGTCGCTGAGGTCGTCGTTCGTGCGCTCCAGGAACGCCAGCTTCATCTCGAGCTCGACGAGGCGGTGCTCCGACCGGCGGTCCGCACCGTCCCCGGGCGCGCGGCCGGGGGATTCGCTGGGGGGCTCGTCGTCCATGGGCGGACGATAGCCACTGCCCCGCGACTTTGCCCAGGTTCCGGGCGGCCGCCCGCTAGGATGCGCCCCGTGCCGAGGCTCCTCCGCATCCCCGCCCTGGCGGCCGTCCTGTGGGCCGCCTCCTGCGCGCCCTCCGCCCCGGAGGGCTCCCCCGCGTCCGTGGAGCCTCCCGTGGAGCTCGCCGCGGGCTTCACCCCGCGTTCGCTGGCCGCCAGCGCGCGGGGTTTCCCCGCCGTCCTCCCTTCGGGCAACGGCCTCCAGGTGCTCGAGCAGGAGGACGAGGTCTGGATCCAGACCGTGCTCGGCCCGGAGGCCTGGAAGCCGGTCGGCGTCGACCGCGTGTGGGCGACCCCCCGTCCGCGCGAGGCCGGCTTCGCGTGCACCGGCCCGGGCCCGGTCCGCCTCGAGGTCGACGGAAGGCCGCTGGAGGCCACGACGACGGGCGCACCGGACCAGGGGCACTTCTTGCTCGAGGAGGACCGGCTCGTGGTCCTCGTCGACGCCCCGGACGGACCGCCGAGGACCACGGTGTTCGGCGTGCGGGCGCGGAACGGACGCGCCGCGGACGGGCGCTGGGTCGTCCGGACGGGCGACGGCGAGGCGCCGGGGATCCCGGTCTACGACGGACTCCCGGAGACGATCCGGGTGACGCTGCCGCGTGCGGGCACGCTCTCGTTGCGCACCGTGCTCGAGCGCGCCGGCGTCCCGAGCGCCGAGCCCGCCGCGACCTTCCGCCTGCTGCTCGACGGGGAGCTCCTCTGGTCCGCGCGGGCCGGCGCCGGCGAGGACCATCTCGTCCCTCTTCCGGCGGGCCCCCTGGCGCTGCGGTTCGAGGTCGAGGGACGCGGGCGCGGGCTGTTCTTCGAGCCGATCGTGCGCTTCGACGAACGCTGAGCCTCAGACGTCGCGCTCCGCGAGCTCCTCCCAGCGCGCGGTCGCCTCGACGAGCTGGCCCTGGACCCGCTCGCGCTCCTCTTGCACCGCCCGCGCCTCGCTCTGTCCCTGGGCGTACAGCTGGGGATCGGCCAGGCGCTCGTCGAGCGCGGCGAGCTCCGTCTCCAGCTCGGTCACGCGCTCGGTCAGCTCGTCCAGCTCGCGCCGCTCCCAGGGAGCGAGCGACTTGACCGCGCTGGCGCTGGAGGCCGGCGTGCTCGCTGGCGTCGCGGCCGGCTTGGACTTCGCCGCCGCTCGCGCCTCGGTTCGCGTCGCCTCGGCGCGCTCCTCGGCGAGCTTCTCGATCAGCGCGCTGAGGTCGCCGGTGAACAGACGCCAGCAACCGTTCCCGTCCAGGTAGAGCACGTGCGTCGCGACGCGGTCGAGGAACCAGCGGTCGTGGCTGACGACCACGGAGGCGCCCGGGAACGCCACCAGCGCTTCCTCGAGCGCCCGCAGCGTGGCGAGGTCCAGGTCGTTCGTCGGTTCGTCGAGCACCAGCAGATCCGCCGGTTGGAGCAT
>CAZDYS010000685.1:0-2401 GCA_964509445.1 uncultured Planctomycetaceae bacterium | reverse complement strand
CTTCCTGAGCGTCTTCTTCTTCGTCCTGTTCATGAACCTGATGGGCCTCGTGCCCTACTCCGCGACCGCGACGGCGAGCATCTTCGTCACCGCCGCCCTCGCGGTGACCACGTTCCTCGCGATGCTGCTCTGCGGCATGGCGGTCCAGGGCCCGGGCAAGTTCTGGCTCAACCTGGTGCCGCACGTGCCGCTGCCCCTGTGGCCGCTGATGTTCGTCGTCGAGCTCATCGGCCTCCTGGTGAAGCCCTTCGCGCTCATGATTCGTCTGTTCGCGAACATGAGCGGCGGCCACATGGTCGTGCTCTCCTTCATGGGCCTGATCTTCTTCATGGCCCAGCTGTGGGGCACCGGAGGCGGCTGGGGCACCGCGCCGCTGGGCGTCGGCTTCGCCGTCTTCATCATGATCATCGAGGTCTTCGTCGCGATGGTGCAGGCCTTCATCTTCACGAAGCTCTCCGTGATCTTCGTGAACGCATCCGTCCACCCCGAGCACTAGGCCCGGGGACCCTTTCTCCACGTCACGATCCGTAACCCCCGCGGCCTCCAGGGGCCGCCAACTCGAAAGCGAACATGTTCAGTATCCTGCAAGACGAAGTCGTCAAGAACGCCATGACGGAAGGCGCCGGTTGGGCGCGCTTCGGTGCCGCTCTCGGAGCCGGCATCGCCGCCTTCGGCGCGGGCTTCGGTATCAGCCGCATCGGCTCCTCGGCCAACGAGGGCATCGCCCGTCAGCCGGAAGCCTCCGGTGACATCCGCGGCGGCTCGATCATCCTCGCGGCGTTCATCGAGGGTGTCTCCCTCTTCGCCGTCGTCGTCACGCTGCTGATCGCTCTCTAAGGAAGCTCCTTCGCGGAGCGGGCGTCCCCGGGCCCCGTGCGCCCCGCGCGCACGGGGACTCGCCGGCGGGTGCCTCCACTTCCGATCTTTTCGGAGGACTCCATGATGCTCACCACACAGATGGCACTGCTCGCCAGCGGCGGGGGCGGAGGGTTCGACCCTCTCGACCTGGCCGGCGGCGGCAACATGCTCTGGACGTGGGTGATCTTCGGGATCTCGCTGATCTTCATGTGGAAGGTCGTGATGGGCCCGGTGACCGCCGCGTTGGAAGAGCGTGACGAGATCGCAGCGCATGCGATCGCGGCGGCCGAGAAGGCCCAAGCCGAGTCCGAGAAGGCTCGGGCCGAGGTCGAGATCGCGCTCGGCGAAGCGAACGCCAAGGCCGCGGAGCTCCTCGCCGAGGCGCGCAAGCGTGCCGAGGTGCGGGAGCACGAGATCGTCGAGGCCGCCAAGCAAGAGGCTGCCGCGATGGTCGACTCCGCCAAGAAGGCGATCCGTGCCGAGCAGGACAAGGCCATCTCCAGCATCCGCAACGAGGTCGTGGACCTCACCTTCAGCGCCGCCAGCAAAGTGCTGGAGCGTCAGGTGGGGGACGAGGACGACCGGCGGTTCGTGGACGAGCTGGTCTCCGGCCAGGCGGCGAAGAACTGATGCTCGACCCGGTCACGAATCGCTACGCCGAGGCGCTCTTCTCCCTGGCCGTCCGGGAAGGAGTGATGGGCGAGGTTCGCTCCGACGTCGAGCGGCTCGGGCGCGAGTGCTCCCACCCGGGCGTCGCCGAGTTCTTCTGTGACGCTCGCGTCTCCCTGGAGACGCGGCGCGAGAAGGCGGCGGCCCTGACCGGGAGCATGCACACGCTCGTGCAGAACTTCGTCAACCTGCTCTTCGACAAGCACCGCGAAGACGTCCTCGTCGGGCTCGGTGCCGCGTTCAAGGAGCGCGCGCTGGCGGCCGCCGGCGCCGCCGAAGGCGTGGTCGAGTCCGCGCGTCCGCTGGGACCGGGGGAGCTCTCCTCCCTCGCGACGGCACTGGGGGCGCGGCTCAAGAAGACCGTGACCCTCGAGAACAAGGTCGATCCCGACGTGCTCGGGGGCATCCGCGTCATCGTGGGCAGCCAGATGATCGACCACTCCCTTCGAGGTCGGCTCGAAGGGCTCAAGAAGCACATGAACGGCGCGCCGCTCCCGAACCTGGCCGACGCCTAAACCCGACACCTCAGTCAGACCGTACCGATGGACCTCCGACCCGCTGAAGTGACCTCGATCCTCGAGAACGAGATCAAGAACTACCAGGGCGAGACGAACATGCAGAGCGTCGGCACCGTGCTCACGGTGGGCGACGGCGTGGCCCGCGTTTGGGGCCTCGACGACTGCATGATGAACGAGCTCCTGGAGTTCTCCGGGGGCGTTCGAGGCGTCGCCCTGAACCTCGAGGAGGACAACGTGGGCTGCGTGCTCCTCGGCGACGCGACCAAGGTGAAGGAGGGTGACCAGGTCAAGACGACCGGGCGCATCATCTCCGTGCCGACCGGGGACGCGCTGCTGGGCCGCGTGGTCAACGCGCT
>CAZDYS010000684.1:0-2402 GCA_964509445.1 uncultured Planctomycetaceae bacterium | reverse complement strand
CCCAGGCCGGCCAGAGCGGGCCCAACGCGTCGACCGGCGCCGGTGCGCGCCCGCTCTCGAAGAGCGCCGCGAACTGGTCCGCGTGCGGCCCCTCCGGCAGCCCCAGCGGCGGGGTCGTCTCGTCCTGCGCCTCGTCCTGGGCCTCGCTCTCGAGCAGGGCGAGGTCCGTCCCCCGAGGCGCGCTCGAGACCCCCTGCGCGAGGGGCGGCAGGGCCGAGGAGGTCGCTCCGAGGAGCGTCCAGAACGCGAGTCCGAGGGGGAACCTCATGCTCGGCGAAGATAGGCTAAGGCCGGGGCACGGGGAAGCGTGGGGCTTCCCGGCGCGCTCCCTCCTGACCCCCGAGCGAAAGCATGACCACGATCGATCCCGAGGTGCTCGCCATCCTCGTCTGCCCGGAATCGCACCAGCCGCTGCGGCAGGCGGACGACGCGCTCGTCGCGAGCGTGAACGAGCGCATCACCTCCGGCAGCCTGAAGACCGTCGGCGGCGTCGCGGTGGAGGAGGCGGTCGAGGGCGGTCTGGTGCGCGAGGACGGCCGCGTGTTCTACGCGATCCGCCAGGGCATCCCGGTGCTCCTCGTCGAGGAGGGCCTGGTGCTCGAGGGCTGACGCGAGGGCGTCTCCCGTGCTGTTCGCCCACCCGGCCCAACCCGCGCGTCGGGTGCGCCTGGCCTACTGCATGAACCTGCACGCGGCCGACGACCTGGCCGGTACGCGCGCGGGGATCGAGCGCATCACCGTGCCGCTCGCGCGCCGCTTCGAGGCCGCCGAGCTCGCGCAGGGCTTCGGCGTCGGCGTGTACCTCCCGGCGCACGTCGCGCTCGCGCTCGCGGCCGGTGGCGAGGACTCCGCCGACGTGCTCTCCCTGCGCGACTTCCTGCACGCGGAGCACCTGGACCCGTTCACCTTCAACGCGTTCCCCTACGGCGGCTTCCACCGCGAGGGGCTCAAGGAGAACGTGTTCCGCCCGACCTGGCGCGCGCCCGAGCGCATGGCCTACACGCTCGCGGTCGCGCGGCTCGCCGCGGTCCTCCTGGGAGACGTGGACGAGGCGCGCCACGTGTCCGTGTCCACGCACACGGGCTCCTTCGCGGAGTGGGTGCGGACGGAGGATGAGCGCAACGAGATCGCCGAGGCCTTCGCGCTGTGCGCCGTGCACCTGGCCCAGGTGGAGGCGGACACGGGGCGGCGCGTCGTGCTCGCGCTGGAGCCCGAGCCTCGGTCGCTGGCCGGCGACACGTCGGAGCTGCCGCCGCTGTTCGAGCGCATCTGGTTCCGCGCGCGCGAGGCGATCGGCGGGGGAGACGCCGAGGCGCGCCACGCGGCGGAGGAGCTCGCGCGCCGCCACGTGGGGAGCTGCCTCGACACCTGCCACGCGGCGGTCGAGTTCGAGGACCCCGAGGAGGCTCTCGCCCAGGCGATTCACGGCGGCGCGGCGCTCGGCAAGCTGCAGTTCTCGAGCGCGCTGCGGCTCGAGGACCCGGGGAACAGCGCGCGCGAACGTGACGAGCTCCTGGCGCTCGCCGAGCCGGTCTACCTGCATCAGGTGACGGGCCGCTGCGGCGACGAGCTGCTGCGCGTCCGCGACCTGCCGGAGCTCGCCTCCGCGCTGGAGACGGACGCGCGCTGGCTCGACTGCGACGAGTGGCGCTGTCACTTCCACGTCCCGGTCGACCTGGACGACGTGGGGGAGGCCGGCCGCCCGCGCCTGGGAACGACCCGCGCCCACGCCGACCGCCTGCTGGACGCGCTGCTCGCGCGCCCGGCCGCCTGGACGACGGACGAGCTGCACGTGGAGATCGAGACCTACACCTGGGACGTGCTGCCGGCTCCGGCCCGTGGCGACGGGGATCTCGTCGACGGACTCGAGCGCGAGTACCGTCACGTGATCGGCCGGCTCGAAGCCGCCGGCTGGCATGCGCTGCGACGTTCCGAGCGTCCCTGAAGAAGCTGGTCGACGTCCGTTGACACGCCCTGGGGCGCACCGTAGATTCCGCGCCTCGCTCGCGGTGGTCTCCACCGCGGCACTCGGTGGCCCCGTCGTCTAGTCAGGCCTAGGACACCAGGTTTTCATCCTGGCGACGGGGGTTCAAATCCCCCCGGGGTCACCATCTCCGCTGCCCTCGAGCCAAGGGCGTGCCGCCGCGCACGCAGCGCTCGCCGCGGAACTCACCGCTCGCGTTCCCTGCGAGCGAACGCGGGCCGCGCGATCGTCTCGAAGCAGGACGTGTCGAGCGCCGCCAGGTCGCTGGTCTCCAGCGACTGCCAGGACCCCGTTTCTTGCGCGCCGCTTCCGGCGCGCCGGCACGGACGCCTCGCGTCGCGCAGCTAGACGAGCGCCAGGAACAGGAAGAGGCTCGTCTGGGCCGAGGCCTGAGCCTGGGAGAAGAGGAAAGAGTGTA
>CAZDYS010000683.1:2259-2404 GCA_964509445.1 uncultured Planctomycetaceae bacterium | reverse complement strand
CCACGCTCGCGAGGTAGCGCTCCATCGGGACGCGCTCGATCAGCGCCACCTGGTCCGCGATCCTTCGGACCGTGAGGTCGCCCTGCACCAGGACGTCGCGCGGAGCCCCGAACCGCGGGAGTGCCTGGACCCGCAGCGCGGGCGT
>CAZDYS010000683.1:0-2249 GCA_964509445.1 uncultured Planctomycetaceae bacterium | reverse complement strand
GGACGCTGCGTCGCGCCGTTCACGAGTCGACCCGGCCCCCGCACGAGGGTGGTCCCGCCCGCGATGCGCCAGCCGTCCTCGCGCACTTCGAGCAGCAGCGTCCCCGGCTCGAGCGTGGTCGCGCGCTCCCCCACGACCAGGGAGACCGGAGCGAGGATGTCGACGCGGACACGCTGCGCCTCGGCCAAGAGGACGCGCAGGAGCGGCTCTTCCTTCAGGGTCCGGGGAACGGCCTCGCGCGGGGCGTCCTCCTGGGCGTCGGGCACCGCGGCGAGGCCGAGGCAGGCCGCGAGGAGGAGCAAGAACCGCATCCACTCGACCATAGGGATTCGCCGTGGGGACTCCACGCTCGTCCGCTACTCTCCGTCCCGTGTCGCTCTCGCAGCATCTGAGAGGAGGACCCCGCGGCGCCTGCCCCCGCCCACGCGTTCGCCTTGCACGGACCGCGCCCCTCCTGGGCGCGTTGCTCCTCTGCGCGCCCGGCTGCAGCCCGTCGACGGCGTCTCCCGCCGATGCGGAGACGTCGGACCCCGCGGCGGCGGCCGCGGAGCCGGCTCCCGCCGTCTCCGAGGACCGCGCACCGCCGGCGCCGCGGAGCGTCCTCGACCTCCGGGCGCGGTCGAGCTTCCAGTGGGAGCAGGCGGTCCTGGTGAAGCCGCGCATGGACGACCCCGAGGGCTCCAACCAGCCGGTCGACCCCTACCTGGCGCCGCTCTTGACCCTCGAGGCCCCCGCAGGCCGGACCCCCGCTCCTCCCGGCGCCCTGACGCTGGCGCCGGACGGCACGCGCGTGGTCGACGCCTCCCGGCCGGTCCTCTACTTCCAGGACGAGGAGTTCGAACGCGGCGGCGTCCGCCGGCGCCGAACGAGCTTCCTGTGGTTCCGCGCAGGCGAAGAGCCGCGCGGCCAAGGGCTGCGCACGACCTTCGACGAGGAGGGCTTCCCGGTGCTGTTCGAGGTCTTGCAGGACGGCGGAGGTCCCGGCCCGCTGTTCGCCAGCACGGATCTCGAGGAGGCCGCCCGCCGCGCCAACGGACCCGCGCCCGAAGGGCGGCTCCACGCGCTGGAGACCGAGCTCGACCCGCCGCACGTCCCGCTCGTCGCGCTGCTGGACAGCGCGCCGGCGGCGATGGGCCCGTACGTCTACCAGGCCGTCGAGGGCGAGGACCTCTGGACGGTGCACTGTCGCTGCTCGCCCACCCAGGCGAGCGAGATCGTCGACTCGATCGACGTCGACCTGGTCCCGCTCGAGGAGCTCTCGGGACTCTGGCCCCGCGCGGGGGACCCGTCCTTCCGGCCGACCGAGGAGGTCTGGAGCGCCCTGCGTCTCCCGCCGGACTGGACGCCCTAGGGGGCCCCGAAGAGCGTCGTCAGGAGCTGGTCCGACCGCGAACGCCAGCTCGCCCAGCCGTGGCCCGCGAGCGCCTCGCGCTTCGTGAGCGCGCAGCCGGCCTCCTCGAGCGCCGTGACGAACGTCCGCGCGTAGGCCCCGAAGTCCGTGCCCAGGTCGCGGTTCGTCGCCTCCCAGCGGTTCCAGTCGACGTAGAAGTGCGCGTCCTTCGGCGCCGCCTCCTCGAGCTCCCGGAAGAAGCCGTGCCGGGCCACGTCGGAGAGGTTCACGCTCTGCACCCCGGCGCGTCCGAACACCTCCGGATGGCGGACGACGCCGTAGGCGGCGGTGAGGGCGTAGCCGCGGGCGCCCATCAGGGCGCGCTCCGCGGGGCGGTCCGTGAGGTGGTAGCGCTCCTCGAGGAACGGCACGAGCTCGGTCGCGAGCATGTCGAGGTAGGGCTCCGTGCGGCTGCCGCCCGCCTCGAACCACCACTCGTCGATCGGAGCGACGAAGACCACCACCAGCGGGACCAGGGCGCCGGAGGCGACCAGGTTGTCGAGAGCGTTCGTCAGCGAGCCGATCTCGATCCAGTTCGGTCCGTCGTGGACGAGCAGCAGCGGATAGCCGCTGGAGCGCGAGGCGTCGTAGCCCGGCGGCGTCCAGACCTGCAGCGTGCGCTCGTTCGCGAGCTGCTCGCTCGCGAAGGGCAGCTCGGTGACGGTGCCGCGTTCGCCCGCGGGCTCCTCCAGGAAGGTCGGCGGCTCGTAGCCCGGCGCCCGCACCTCGGAGAGCTCTCCGCGGCGCGCCGGAACGCGCAGCGGGTTCGCGGGGTCGGGCTCCGTCGACGAGAAGGCGACCTGGTAGCCGTAGGACCAGGAGGCACCGTCGTCGATCGGGTAGCTCCGGTAGAAGATCT